>JAPOPO010000051.1 GCA_026712885.1 Rhodospirillales bacterium
GCGGCACCTACCGCAAGTTCAAGCTCTCGCGCATCGCGCTGCGGGAGCTGGCCTCGGCGGGCCAGGTGCCCGGCATGGTCAAATCGAGCTGGTGAGGCGTAAGCCATGATGACCGACCCCCTGGCGGACATGCTGACCCGAATCCGGAACGGGCAGCAGGCACGCAAGTCCGCCGTCCTGTCGCCGGCGTCCAAGATGCGCGGCTCCGTGCTCGATGTGCTGAAGCGCGAAGGCTACATCCGCGGCTATTCGGCGGCGGAATCGGACACGGGCAAGCCCGCGTTCTCGATCGAGCTCAAGTATCACGAAGGCCGGCCCGTGATTGCCGAGCTCCATCGGGTTTCGAAGCCCGGCCGCCGGGTCTATTCGAGCATCAAGGACCTGCCGCGCTACTACGGCGGTCTCGGAATCTCCATTTTGTCGACGCCGCGGGGCGTGCTTTCGGAAAACGAGGCGCGCCAGCAAAACGTAGGCGGCGAAGTGCTCTGCCGGGTGTTCTGAGATGTCACGCGTCGGCAAGAACCCTGTCTCCGTGCCGGACGGCGTCGAGGTGACCATCGACGGCGCAGCGGTCGCGGTGAAAGGAAAGCTGGGCAGCCTCCGGGCCACCATCGCACCGGAGGTGAGCGCGCAGGTCGACAACGGCCAGGTCTCGGTCACGGCGCGCGGGGACGACAAGCGCTCGCGCCAGATGTGGGGGCTGACCCGGAGCATTATCAACAACATGGTGGTCGGCGTGAGCCAGGGCTTCCACAAGGACCTGCAGATCGAGGGCGTCGGCTACCGGGCCGCGGTCGAGGGCAAGACCCTCACGCTCGATCTCGGCTACAGCCACCGGATCCGCTACCCCATTCCAGACGGCATCGAGATCGCATGCGAACGGCCAACGGCGATCAGGGTCACCGGCTATGACCGGCAGGCGGTCGGCCAGGTTGCAGCCGAGATTCGTGCCTTCCGAAAGCCCGAGCCCTACAAGGGCAAGGGCATTCGCTATGTCGGCGAGTATGTCCGGCGCAAGGAGGGCAAGAAGAAGTAGCGATGAGCAATAGTGAATTCGATAAGCGCAAGCAGCGGGTGCGTTTCAGGCTGCGGGCGGTCGGCAGTGGCAGGCCGCGGCTCTCGGTCTTTCGCTCCAACCGCCACATTTACGCCCAACTCATCGACGATGGAGAGGGCAGGACGGTGGCGGCCGCATCGACGGTGGAAGGCGCGCTGCGTGACCAGAACGGGGCGGACCGCGAGGCCGCAGGCCGGGTAGGCGCACTCATCGCGGAGCGCGCCCTGGCCGCCGGTCACAAGGAGGTCGTTTTCGACCGCGGCGGATATCAGTATCACGGGCGCGTAAGAGCGCTCGCCGAGGCGGCCCGCGAAGGCGGCCTCTCTTTCTAGGGGAAGGGCCCGGTATGGCACGACCATCCATGGAGCGGAATCGAGATCGGGATCGCGGCGGCCGCGGGCGAGACCGCGAAGAGCCTGAGCTTCTGGACAAGCTGGTCAGCATCAACCGCGTCGCCAAGGTGGTGAAGGGCGGTCGGCGCTTCGGCTTCTCGGCGCTCGTCGTGGTCGGCGACCAGCGCGGGCGCGTGGGCGGCGGCTCGGGCAAGGCGCGGGAGGTGCCGGAGGCCATCCGCAAGGCCACGGAGCAGGCCAGGCGCCGCATGGTCCGGGTGCCGCTTCGCGAGGGGCGCACGCTGCATCACGATGTCCAGGGCCGATTCGGCGCGGGCAAGGTGATCATCCGCGCAGCCCCTCCCGGCACCGGCATCATCGCCGGCGGGCCGATGCGCGCCGTGTTCGAGATGCTGGGCGTAAAGGACGTGGTCGCCAAGTCGGTGGGTACGTCGAACCCGCAGAACATGGTCAAGGCGACCTTCGATGCGCTCGGGCGCTGCCACTCGCCGCGCGCCGTCGCCGCTAAGCGCAATCGCACGGTGGGCCAGGTTTTCGGCCAGGGCGACTCCGCCGAGGAGCAGAAGGAGCAGGCGTAGGTCATGGCACGGAGCAAAAAGGCCGACGTGGCGCCCAAGGTGCGGGTCACCCAGATCGGCAGTCCCATCGGCCGGCCGGCGAAGCAGCGCGCCACTCTGGTGGGCCTCGGCCTGAACAAGATGCATCGGAGCCGCGTGCTCGAGGACACGCCCGCGGTGCGCGGCATGATCGACAAGGTTTCGCACCTCGTGCGGGCCGAGCCGGTGGACGCGGAGGCTGAGCGATGAGGTTGAACGAACTCGCGGACCGTGCCGGCGCGTACAAGTCAGGGCGCAGGCTCGGGCGCGGCATTGGTTCAGGCCGTGGCAAGACCTCGGGCCGCGGCCATAAAGGCCAGAAATCGCGGGCCGGCGTCGCCCTCAAGGGCTTCGAAGGCGGCCAGATGCCGCTCTATCGGCGTCTGCCCAAGCGGGGCTTCACCAACGCCCGCTTCCGCAAGGCCTTCGAGACCGTCAACATCGGACGCCTGCAGGAGGCGATCGAGCGGGGGCGGATAGATGCGGGCGCTCCCGTGACCGAGGCCGTGCTGGCCGCGGCCGGGCTCACGCGCGGGCGGCACGGCGTGCGGCTGCTCGCCAAGGGCCGGATCGAGAGCACCGTCACAGTCGAGGTCACCGGCGCGTCGAAAGCGGCCATCGCCGCGGTCGAGGCGGCCGGCGGCTCGGTGACCCTCAGCGGCGCGGCGGAGGCCGAGGCAAAGGCCGACGCAACGGCCGAGTAAACGGCTAAGGACTCTTAACGAACGTGGCTTCGGCGGCCGAACAACTCGCTGCGAACCTCAACTTCGGGGCCTTCGCCAAGGCGAAGGAGCTTCAGAAGCGCCTGCTGTTCACGCTCGGCGCCCTGATCATCTACAGGCTGGGCACTTACATTCCGATCCCGGGGATCGACCCGGTGGTGCTCGACGAGGTGTTCCAGCAACAGGCCGGCGGCATCCTCGGCATGTTCAACATGTTCGCC
>JAPOPO010000251.1 GCA_026712885.1 Rhodospirillales bacterium
AACCTGGAGGAGCGCGCCCGCTGCCGCGCGCTCGCGACCTACGCCGGCAACATCGCCATGGACGCCGCGCGCGCCGTCTGGGACCTCTCCGGCGCCGCCAGCGTCTACACCAGGAGCTCGCTCGGCAACCTCTACACCGACATGATGGTCGCCAATCAGCACTTCACCCAGAACAAGGACGTGAATTTCACGACCTACGGGCGGATGCTCTACGGGCTCGAGATCGACAACCCGACGCTGTGACCGCGACCCGCGCGGCCGCGCGCTATTTCGACGAATTGAAGGAAGGCGAACACTTCGTCACGGGCGAATGGACCCTCGACGAGGCGGAAATTGTCGCCTTCGCACGCGAGTTCGACCCGCAGCCGATCCACGTCGACGCCGCGGGCGCGGCGGACGGCCCCTACGGCGGCCTGATCGCCAGCGGCTTCCAGACCATGGCGCTGGGCTTCCGCCTCTTCTACGAGCTCGGCGTGATCAACGAGGCCTGCATCGGCGGGCCGGGGATCGACAACGTCCGCTTTCACCGGCCGGCGCGGCCCGGCGATACCATCCACGCCATCGCGACCGTCGCCGAAACCCGGCCGTCGCGCTCGAAGCCCGACCGCGGCTACCTGCGCATGGCCTACGACGTCCGCAACCAGCGGAACGATTCGGTGCTGAGCTACGAGATCGTCCACATTCTCATGCGCCGGCCGCCCTCGTCTTGACTTGGCGGCAACCGTGTGCGGCCATCGCCGGCGCAGACACGAGCGAGCGGAGCACGCCATGAGCAGCCTCTACGACGGGCCGATCATCGACGCCCACCACCATCTCTGGGACCTGGGCTCGGGCCGCTACTCCTGGCTCACCGACGGCCCGCGCGAGGTGGTGTTCGGCAGCACCGGGCCGCTCATCCGGGACTACTTCCTCGCCGACTACCTCGCCGACATGGCCGGCATCGACCTGGTCAAGTCGGTCCACATCCAGGCGAGCTTCTTCGAGGACCCGGTGGCCGAGACCCGCTGGCTGCAAGGCATCGCCGACGAGAGCGGCTTTCCCCACGGCATCGTCGCCTATGCCCTGCTCGAGGAGCCGGATGCCGAGGCGGTGCTGGAGGCCCACTGTGCGCACGCCAACATGCGGGGCATCCGCCAGATCCTGAGCTGGCACAAGAATCCGACCTGGACCTTCCACGAGCGCTCGGACCTGATGCGGGACGAGGCCTGGCGGCGCGGCTTCGGGCTGCTGCGGCGCTACAATCTCTCCTTCGACATGATGATCTACTCGGGCCAGCTCGGCGACGCGCTGGACCTCGCCCGGGCCTTCCCCGACACGCAGATCATCCTCAACCACACCGGCAGCCCGGCCGACCGGGACGACGACGCCATCGCGGCCTGGCGCGCCGGCATCAGCGCGTTAGCCGGCTCCGCCAACGTCGCGGTCAAGATTTCCGACCTCGGCGCCTACGACCACAACTGGACGACCGAGAGCACGCGGCCCTTCATCCGCCACGCCATCGACGCCTTCGGCACGGAGCGCTGTATGTTCGCGAGCGATTTTCCGGTGGCGGCGCTGCACGGCGGCGCCGATGCGATCTACGCTTCGTTCAAGACCATCGTGGCCGACCTCTCGCCAGACGAGCAGCGCGCGCTCTTCCACGACAACGCCGTGCGCTTCTATCGGCTGGGCTGAGCCGGGCTTCCGAGCACCTCGTCGACGAATGCATCTAACAGCGCGAAGACCTGCGCCCTGACCTCGTCGGTCTCCATCAAGGGCTCATGGCGGGAGCCGGGGATGGTCTCCAGGCGGCAGTCGGGCAGCCTTGCGGCGAGCCGGGCCTGGGCTGCGTTCGAGACCACCCGGTCGGCCTCGGCGCTGATCATCAGCACCGGCGTCGTGATACGTTCGGGATAGCCCCGGCTTCGCAGGATCGCCACCGAGCGCCGGGTGGCGGCAAGCCAGCCCACCGTCGGCCAGCCGATGGCGAGCGCCGGGTTCTCGCGCATCAGCGTCTCCATGCGCTCGTACCGTGCGCGGTCGCGGGTCAGCGGATTGCCGTCGTAGGGCGGCGGGAAGGCCCCGCGCACCGGCACGTACTGGTTCCTGAGGCCGACGCTCATGGCGGCAACCGTGAGCACCGCGCCCAGAGCCCGCTCGGCGGGGGTCATCAGGATGTCCACCATGGGCGCGGAGAGGGCGATCCCTTCGGCAAAATAGGGCCCGGCGCTACCGTCGCGCTCGGCCTGGTGGCGGAGCACGATGTGGCCGCCCATGGAATGGGCCAGCACCACGATGGGCCGCGGGGCTTCGGGGATGACCAGCCGCTCCAGGAACAGATCGAGGTCCTTGAGAAAGTCGTTATAGCTGACGACGTGACCCTTGCGCGGGTTCTTCAGCACCCGGCCGGAACGGCCCTGGCCCCGCCAGTCCATCGCGTAGACGGCGAAGCCGCGGGCGCGGAGGTCGCCCACGGTCTCGCCGTACTTCTCGATGAATTCGGCCCTGCCCTGGAGCAGCACCACAGTTCCTCGCCCACCGCCGGGGGGCGCAGGCCAGACGACAGTGCGGAGCGGGAAGCCGTCGTGGGCGGAAAGCGTCCCAAGCTGTGCCGACGGCTCGGCTCGCACGCCTTCGCCTTAGGTCTTTGCCGCCGGCGCGTCGACGCCTTTGACCGGCACCAGGCCGGCAGGCGCGAGACCGGCAAGCTTGACCGTGAGCGCGCCAGGCGCGCGGCCTTCGTCCTCCAGCCGCTCCTTGCGCCGGTTCGCCGCGATCACCATGCGGCCGCCGACGTAGCGCACCGGCTCGCGCGGGAAGAGCCCGACGCCCTCGCGTACCAGACCGCACTCCGACCATTCGTCCTTCGTACCGAGGGCGAGGGAGGCGAGGATGCGGCCGCCGACGGAGGTCGGCCCCACGCCGTTGCCGGAGAAGCCGAGGCCGTAGAGCAGGTCGTCGCGACCGTCGAGGCGACCGAAGAAGGGCAGTCCGCTGAGGGAGCGGTCGACCGGCCCGGTCCAGCTCGTCGCGATCGGCGCGTCCTTGAAGTTGGGGTAGATCCGGCGGAAGTTTTCCTCGACCACGCGAGACCGCGGCGAGGCGCCGTTGAAGCGGTCATCGACCCGGTTGCCGAAGGAGAGCCGCCCGCCGCCCATGCCGAAGACGAAGCGCCCGTCCATGGTCGGCCGGTAATAGTTCACCAGCGTCCGGGAATCGGAGATGCACATGCCGCCGCTGTAGCCCGAGTCGGCGAGGCGTTCGGGCATCGGCCGGGTCGCCACGATATCGCTGGCAATCACGACGATGGTGCGGTTGAGCTCCGGGAACATGGTGGACCATGCGTTCATTGCGACGACGACCTTCTCCGCCGTCACAATTCCTCGCGGCGTCACCACGCGCGGCGGGCGGCCGCGATGGAGGCTCATCATTGGCGTCCGCTCGTAGATGCGCACGCCCAGCGAGAGCGCCGTGCGCCTGAGCCCGTGCGCGAGCATGGCCGGCTGCACGGTGGCGCCGGTGGGCTCGTAGACGCCGGCGATGTGTTTGTCGCTGCCCGAGCGGCGCTTGACCGTCTCCGGCTCCCAGAGCTCGAAGGGATGCTGTTGGTAGCGCTCCAGGGTGTCGACCAGGGCGTCCCACGAGCCGACCTGGGGCTCGCTGGTCGCGGCCCAGAGCCAGCCGCCGCCGCGAGAGTGCGCGTCGATTCCGTTGTCGGCACAGAAGCGGCCGATCTCGCCCACGGCATCGGCGGAGGCGCGGGCAAGCCGCACAGCCTCGTCCGAGGGACAGATCTTGCAGAGGGAGCCGAACTTGGCCCACCAGCTCAGCACGAAGCCGCCGTTGCGCCCGCTCGCGCCACTGCCGCAGAGGCCCTGCTCGACGATGGCGATGTCGATGGAGGGGTCGCGTTGCTTCAGGCGGATCGCCGTCCACAGCCCGCAAAAGCCGCCGCCGATGATGCAGATGTCCGCGCGCGTATCGCCTTCGAGGGCCGGTGCCGCGTCGTCCGTCGAGAGGCCGGCTTCGGTCAGCCAATGGCTAAGCATTTCGTTCGCTCCGTTGCTTGTTCGCGGAGGATGAATCTGCAGTCCGTCACGATCTTATTCCTCCGGTAGTTGATTCCCGACCTCTTCCAAGAGCGCTTCCACGAGTGCGAGCGCGTGAGTCCGGTCGATGGGCCCCGCATTCGGGCCGACACCCGTGTAACGGAACTCGACCGCATAGGGTGTGTAGGCAGCAAGATCGTTGAAGGGCTCGGTCGTAACGCCCCGATCGGCGAGAAGCGCCAGCAGCGTCTCGATACTGTGGGTGAGCGGATAGCTGTCGCCCAGAAGCGCGATCCAGGCCTTGAGCAGCTTCTCGGCTCCCTGCTGCACATGAAAGCCGAATATCTCGGCGGGGATGTCGTGCAAACGGCGCATGATGCGGAGCGCGTCGATGTCTCGTTCGGCAGCGCGGAGAAGCATCCGCGCGCACTTAGGATCGCTCATACAGCACCTTGCCTTCCCGGAGCGCCCGCGCAAGCACGTGGTTGAGAGAATTGCGCCAGTAGTCCACGTCTTCGTGGGAATAGACGAGCACGTCGGCGGCGACGGGAAACCCGGCGATCGCGTGATAAAGCCTGACCAGCTCCCTGTGACGGCTGCGCGCCGGACCAAACGGCTCGGCCTCCAGCACGATCAGGTCGACGTCCGACCTCTCCCCCTCCTCGCCGCGCGCGCGGGAGCCGAAGAGGATCACCTGCTCGGGATCGACTTCCGCAACGATGGCCTGCACCATCTCGCCGATCAGCGCGTCGGTGATGGGAACCATCGACTCACCCACTCTCCGCGCGCTCGCCGAAGAGCAGAGTCACGTTGATCCGCCGGTTCGCATGGCCGCTTCGGAAGTGCACGCAGCCGCTCTCGTGAATGAGACTCGAATCGAAGATCACCGCCCGGTTGCAACGATAGGGAACCCGCACCGGCGCCCGTCCTTCGCGTTCGACCAGACGCTCCAGCGGTGCCGGGTCGAGATTGTAGTCCGAAAAGCCCCAATCTGGCGGCGCAGCGACATCGTGCACCACGAGGCCCGCCGCCTCGGGGTCGGGGCAGGCGCTGTCCGGCGTGATCCAGAGGTTGATGTTGATGGCGGCCTTGTCCGCATGCTTGCGCGTGCCGTCGCCCGTCTGCCCGTAAGAGAACGCCCACATCTGCGCGAGCCGGTGCCTGCCGATGATGCCGCCGAGGCGCTTCCCGAGCTCGCGGGCCAGAGCGATTAGCACCGGGTGGTCGAAGCCCTCGTGCAAATAAGCCCCGAGATAGCCGCCATGCTCCTTGCAGTCGAACCAGATCGTCGCCTCCAGGCAGAAGCGCTGGAGGGCAGCCAGGGCCGGCGCGCTGAGCAGGTCATCCACGACGACGACGGAGGGCGTGGTCTCGTGGTAGCGCCGCTCGATCGCGCTCGCGTCCAGGCGGGGGTTGAGCGCGGGCGTAGCCGTCTCCTCCGGCGGGCGGTAGATCATCCGGTTGTAGATGGGGCCGATCAGCGCTCGCTCGGCCGCCGTGAGCGCACGCGGCGTGCTTGGGCGGTCCTCGTTGCCGAAACCGTCGAGCACCCGGCGCAGTCTCTCGCGCGCCTCGTCAAGCTTGGGCGGAAGGCGGTCTCGCGCCAGCAGATAGTCGAGCTGCGCAAGGTCGTGTTCGAGCTTGGTCCGTGATGTGTTCTGGAAGGTTGCCAGCTGCGCAGGATCGAGTACGGCGGTGCTGCTGGCCGGGTCAGTCCCCCCCCAGGCCGAGCCGCGATAGAGCGCGAGCGCCGCGCGGTAGCTTCCGACGGCCTCCTCCAGCCGCCCCTGCCGCTTCAGCGCCGCGCCCAGGTTGGTGTGGGCGGCCACCGAGCCCGGCGTCTGCGCGAGCGCCTGGCGGAAGGCCTGCTTCGCCGCTTCGTCGTCCCCTTGCCTCAGCGCCAGATTGCCGAGGGTGATGCGCAGGCTCGCCTTGTCGGGTGCGAGCGCCGCAGCGGTCTCGAACGCTTGGCGCGCCCGGTCGAGCTCCCCCTGGTCTGCGGCGACCAGGCCGCAGACATAATGCGCGCCGGCATCGCGCGGGTCGTGGGCGAGGATGGCGCGGCCGATGGCCTCCGCCTCCACGCCTCTGCCCGCCTGGTAGGCGGCGAATGCCGCGCTGGCGTGAGGCCGCTGGTCAGAGACGCCGCTTGAGCCCGTCACGGGTCACCTTGAACCCGGCCGCCTCGCGGTCCCAGGTCGCGGGCGTGATGCCGTCTTCGCGCAGCACCACCTTGCGTACCTTCTGTGTGGGCGTGCGCGGCAGGTCGGCCCTGAACTCGATGAAGCGGGGGACCATGAAGTAGGGCATCTCGGCTGCGCAGTGGCGCAGTAATGCCTCCTCCGTCAGCGTGGCGCCGGGGTTGCGCACCACCACCACCTTCACCTCGTCTTCGCCCACGTCGGCGGGGACGGCGATGGCGGCGGTCTCCGCCACATCAGGGTGCTTGTTGACGCTCCGCTCCACCTCGAAGGACGAGATGTTCTCGCCGCGGCGGCGGATCGCATCCTTCATCCGGTCGTGGAAGAAGAGAAATCCGTTCTCGTCCATGTGGCCGCGATCGCCACTGTGAAACCAGAGGTTGCGGAACGCCGCCAGCGTCGCCTCCGGCAGGCTGTCGTAGCCTTCCATCAGGATGTAGGGGTGTCTGGCGCGGACCACGATTTCACCCGAGGTGCCGGTGGGCACCGGGCGGTCCATCTCGTCGAAGATCGCCACCTCGTAGTAGGGTGCCGCCCGCCCCGCCGTGCCCTTCGGCGTCGGCTCGTCGGGTCGGGTGTAGACCACGATGTTGGCCTCGGTCGAGCCGTAGCCCTCGGTCAACTGCAGGTCGAAGCGTGCGAGAAACTCCTCCTGAACCTCGTGCGGATTGGGCACCGAGTAGATCATGCGCAGCGGGTTGTCCGCGTCGTCCGGCTGCGGCGGCTCGGCCCAGAGCATGTGGCAGATGCCGCCCACGCCCACCGTCACCGTCGCGCCGTGCGCCCGCACGTCCGGCCAGAACTGGCCGGCGCTGAAGCGCGCGCGCAGCAGCATCCGGCAGTCCGCGAGCATGGTGCCGAGCGTGATGAACTTGCCGGCGATGTGGAAGAATGGGAGGAAGTTGTAGGTCACGTCGTCGGCGCCGAGCGAGACGATCTCGCTAAAGACGACGGCGAACGACAGCTCGAAATGGTTGTTGATGACGACGCCCTTCGACGGCCCCGTGGTGCCCGAGGTGAACATGATGCAAGCCGTCGTGGTCGCCTCGATGCTGCGCTGCTCGTTCGCGCCGTCCCCCGTCGCGACCTCCTCCAGAGAGAGCACGGCGCCCGGCAGCGTGCGACGTGCATCCTCGATGTCTTCGCCGGAGACGATGAAGGTGCCAAGCCCGGGGCAGCGGTCGGCGATACGGGCGACCACGGGCACGAACTCGGCGTCCAGCACCATGGCCGTCACGCGCGCGCTGGTCACGATGTGGGTGAGAATGTCGCCCCGGTAGGCGGTGTTGATCGGCACCTCGACGACGCCGAGCTTCGCGGTGGCGAACCAGACGAAGACGTGCGCCGGCGAGTTCTGCATCATCACGGCGACACGCGCGCCGGGCTCGATCCCCAGCGACTCGAGACCTGCGGCGACGCGGTTGGCCTCCCGGTTGATGGCGGCGTAGCTGTAGTCCAGCCCGGACCAGTGCATCACAGGGTGGTCGGGGCGCTCGGCCGCGCGCTGCTCGAGGACCCGGTGGACCAGCCAGGTCTCCGGATCCTTGCCGATGGTCAGCATCGCGCGCCGCCGCTCGTCATAGCGCCAGAATGGAGACCCATTGTTCGATGTCAACGCTCCCCGGTGGGCACGGAGTTATCCTTCGTTCGCTTTCCCGCCTTGACGGCGGAAGACCGGGTTTCCATAGTGCAAAGGAGTGCGTCCCCCGCGTCCGGACAGGGCGGAGCGGGGGCGCAAATCCCAGGCAGAAGGAGCGGAGCCCATGGCTGAGGGCGAGGCGCAAGAGGTTGCCCACCCCTGGGAGAAATCCTACCCGGACAATGTCGACTGGAACGCGCCGCTGCCGAAGGCGCCGTTGCAGCGGTTGCTGGACGATGCGGTCGCCCGCTTCGCGGACCGGCCGGCGATCGACTTCATGGACAAGGTCACGACCTATCGGGAGCTCGGCGACCTGGCGAACCGGGCAGCCGAGGGCTTCCAGAAGCTCGGTGTCAGCAAGGGCACCAAGGTAGGAATCCTCCTGCCCAATTGCACGAACTTCGTGGCCGTCTATTACGGCGTGCTCAAGGCCGGCGGGACCGTGGTCAACGTCAACCCGCTCTACGCCATCGAGGAGATCAAGAGCCAGATCGAGGATTCGGAGACCGATATCCTGGTCACCCTCGACCTCTCCATCCTCTACGACAAGGCTCGCATCGCGCTCGACCAGACACGGCTCACCCATCTCGTGATCTGCCCCATGGCGGACATGCTGCCGGGCCTCAAGAAGTTGCTCTTCCCCTTGGTCAAGCGCAGCGAGATCGCCAAGATCCCGCGCGATGCCCGCCATGTGTTCTTCCGCAAGCTGACGGACAACGCGGGCAGGCCCACGCCGATCGAAGTCGATGTCGACGACGATATCGCAGTTCTGCAATACACCGGCGGCACCACCGGCACCTCGAAGGGTGCGATGCTGACCCACGCCAACCTCAGCGCGAACGTCGCGCAGGGGGCGATGATGATGTCCGACGCCGAAGAAGGCCGCGAGGTCATGATCGGCGTTCTGCCGCTCTTCCACGTCTTCGCCATGGCCGTGGTGATGAATTTCAGCATCAAGATCGGCGCCAAGATGATCCTGCTGCCGCGCTTCGAGCTCGACACCGTGCTCAAGGTCATCGACAAGAAGCGCCCCACCTTCTTCCCCGCCGTGCCGACGATCTACATCGCCATCAACGGCCATCCGGACGTCGCGGCTGGCAAGTTCGACCTCTCCTCCATCAAGCTCTGCCTCTCGGGCGGCGCCTCGCTGCCGCGCGAGGTGCAGGAGAAGTTCCAGGAGCTCTCCGGCTGCACGCTGGTGGAGGGCTACGGCCTCAGCGAGACCGCGCCGATCGCGACCTGCAACCCGATCACGCCAGGCGGCAGCCGCGAAGGCTCGCTCGGCGTGCCGGTGCCGAGCACGGTGGTCGACATCTGCGCGGTCGACGACCCGGAGAAGGTGCTGCCCCAGGGCGAGATTGGCGAGATCTGCATCTCCGGCCCGCAGGTGATGAAGGGCTACTGGAAGCGCGACGAAGAGAACAAGCGCGCGTTCGCCGGCGGGCGCTTCCACACCGGCGACGTCGGCAAGATCGATGAGGACGGCTACGTCTATCTTATCGACCGGCTCAAGGAGGTCATCATCGCCGGCGGTTACAACATCTATCCGCGTCATGTTGAGGAGGCGATCTACAAGCATCCGTCGGTGCTGGAGGTGACGGTGATCGGCGTCGACGACGCCCGCCGCCAGCAGACCGTCAAGGCCTTCGTCCGCCTCAAGGACGGCGAGAGCCTGACGGACGATGCGCTGACCGACTTCCTCAAGGACAAGCTTTCGCCCATCGAGATGCCCAAGCAGATCGAGTTCCGGGACGAGCTGCCGAAGACGATCATCGGCAAGCTCTCCAAGAAGGAGTTGGTGGCCGAAGAGGCCGCCAAGCAGGGCACGGCTGCCGCCGGCTCCGGTTGAACGCGGCCCGGCGCCGCCACACATAGCATCTGACCAAGCAAGAGGCCCCAGCCCATGAATAACGCCGTCATTGCCGGCTACGTCCGCTCGCCCTTTCACTTCGCCCACAAGGGCGCGCTGGTCGAGAAGCGCCCTGACGATCTCGCCGCCGAGGTCGTGCAGGGTCTGCTCGCGCAGACCGGCGTCGATCCCGCCGAGATCGAGGACCTCATCATCGGCTGCGCCTTCCCCGAGGGCGAGCAAGGCTTCAACATGGGCCGCATCGTGGCACTGATCGCGGAGCTGCCGATCTCGGTCGCCGGCGCCACCGTCAACCGCTTCTGCGGCTCGTCCATGCAGGCGATCCACATCGCCGCCGGAGCGATCCGCATGGACGCCGGCGAAGCCTTCATCTGCGCCGGCGTCGAATCCATGAGCCGCGTGCCGATGGGCGGCTTCAATCCGGCGCCCAACCCCGACCTCTACGAGAAGAACGAGGGCGCCTACATGTCCATGGGCGAGACCGCCGAGAACCTCGCCCGCAAGTACCAGATCACCCGCGAGGAGCAGGAATCGCTCGCGGTCTCGAGCCACGCCCGCGCCGCCGCCGCCTGGGACGACGGCAAGTTCGCCGGCGAGGTGATCCCGGTCGAAACCGGCGAGGGCACGGTGGAGCGCGACGGCTGCATCCGCCCCGGCACCTCTGCCGAGATCCTGTCCGGGCTCGAGCCCGCCTTCGATGCCGAGGGCACAGTGACCGCCGGCACCTCGTCACCGCTCACCGACGGCGCCGCCGCCGTGCTGGTTTGCACCGAAGAGTACGCCCAGCGCAACGAACTCACGGTGCTCTCCCGAATCAAGTCCATCGCGGTCGCGGGCTGTGCGCCTGAGATCATGGGTTACGGCCCGGTGGTCTCGTCGGAGAAGGCGCTGGCGCGTGCCGGGCTGAAGATGGCCGACGTCGATGTGATCGAGCTCAACGAGGCCTTCGCGGTGCAGGCGCTCGCTTGCGTGCGCGAGCTCTCCATCGACCTGGAGCGCATGAACATCGACGGCGGCGCCATCGCCATCGGCCATCCCTTGGGCGCCACCGGCGCGCGGATTACGGGCAAGGCCGCGCAGATCCTCCGCCGCGAGGACAAGCGCTACGCGCTGGCCACCCAGTGCATCGGCGGCGGCCAGGGTATCTCCACCGTGCTCGAGGCCGCCTGATGGCGATCCAGAAGGCCGCCGTCATCGGGGCGGGTCTGATGGGCGGCGGCATCGCCGCCCACATCGCCAATGCCGGCCACGACGTTGTGCTGCTCGACATCGTGCCGGAGGGCGGCGGCAACCGGAACGCGCTCGCCGAGGGCTCGGTGGCGCGCATGCTCAAGACCGACCCCGCGCCCTTCATGGCGAAGTCCGACGCCAAGCGCATCGCCACCGGCAATGTCGAGGATCACCTCAACCTGCTGAGCGATGCCGACTGGATCGTCGAGGCGGTGATCGAGACGGTCGACGCCAAGCAGGCCATCTATCGCAAGATTGATTCGGTGCGGAAGGCGGGTTCTATCGTCTCGTCCAATACCTCGACCATCCCCTCCAGCGTGCTGATCGACGGCTTGCCGGAGGAATTCGCGCGGGACTTCCTCATCACCCACTTCTTCAACCCGCCGCGCTACATGCGGCTCCTGGAGGTGGTGGCGGGGCCCGAGACCCGGGCGGATGCGGTGGCGGCGGTCTGCGACTTTGCCGACCGCAAGCTCGGCAAGGGCGTGGTGCCCTGCAACGACACGCCGGGTTTCATCGCCAACCGGATCGGCACCTACTGGCTGGTCGCCGCCGTGCGCGCGGCGGTCGAGAACGGAATGACGGTGGAGGAGGCGGACGCCTTGCTGAGCCGCCCCATCGGCGTGCCCAAGACCGGCGTGTTCGGACTGATCGATCTGGTGGGCCTTGACCTGATGCCCCTGGTCGGCCGCAGCCTGCGGGACTCGCTGCCCGAGAGCGATGCCTTCCACGCGGTCTACGACGAGCCCGAATTCATCAAGGAGATGATCGAGAGCGGCTATATCGGCCGCAAGGGCAAGGGCGGCTTCTACAGGCTGAAGCCCGACTCTGAGAAGAAAGAGAAGGAAGTGCGCGACCTCGCCACCGGCGCGTACGGTCCCGCCCGGCGCCCGCGGCTGGAGAGCATCGAGCAGGCCGGGCGCTCGCTCCGCGCGCTCTTCGAGCATCCGGACAAGACCGGCGTCTACGCCTGGCAGGTGATGTCGGGCACGCTCGCCTATACCGCCGGCCTGGTGCCGGAGATCACCGACGATGTCGAGGCGGTCGATCGCGCCATGCGCCTTGGCTACAACTGGAAGCGCGGACCGTTCGAGCTGATCGACGAGGTGGGCGCCGGCTGGTTCGCGGACAAGCTAGCCGCAGAGGGCAGGGAGGTGCCGCCCCTGCTGCGGGCGGCGGCGGAGGGCGACGGCTTCTACCGGATCGCCGATGGCCGCGCCGACCATCTCGCCGGCGGCGGCACGTACACGCCGCTCACGCGGCCGGACGGCGTGCTGCTCCTCTCCGACATCAAGCGATCCACCAAGCCGCTCGCCCGCAACGGCTCCGCTAGCCTCTGGGACATCGGCGACGGGGTCGCCTGCCTCGAATTCCACTCCAAGATGAACGCGCTCGACACAGAGATCATGGCGCTGGTCGAGCAGTCGCTGGAGATCGTGGGCGGTGGGATGAAGGGGCTGGTCATTCACAACGAGGGCAGCAACTTCTCCGTCGGCATGAACCTCGGCCTCGCGCTCTTCGTCGTCAACGTCGGCGCTTGGCCGATGATCGAGGAGACGATCAAGCAGGGTCAGGCCGCCTTCAAGGGCCTCAAGTTCGCGCCCTTCCCGGTGGTGGGCGCGCCGTCGGGCATGGCGCTCGGCGGCGGCTGCGAGGTGCTGCTGCACTGCGACGCGGTGCAGGCCCACGCCGAGAGCTACATGGGCCTGGTCGAGGCCGGCGTCGGGCTCGTGCCCGGATGGGGCGGCTGCAAGGAGATGATGCTGCGCGGGCTCACCGGCGGACGGCAGGGATTCGGCGGCGCGATGCCGGCGATCTCCAAGGTGTTCGAGACCATTGGCCTCGCCAAGGTCTCGCGCTCGGCTAAGCAGGCGCAGAGTCTGGGATTCCTGCGCGAAGGCGACGGCATCACCGCCAACCGCGACCGGCTGCTGGCCGATGCCAAGGCCAAGGCGCTGGCGCTGGCGGAGGATTACACGCCGCCCGAGCCCGCCACGGTCAAGCTGCCGGGCAAGACCGGGCGCGTCGCGCTCAAGATGGCGGTCAGAGGCCTCGCCAAGACCCGCAAGGCGACGGCGCACGACCTGGTGGTGGTGGAGCATCTCGGCAACGTGCTCACCGGCGGCGAGACCGACGCGGTCCGGGAGATCCCGGAGGACCGCCTCTCCGAGCTGGAGTGCGAGGCGCTGCTCGCGCTGATCCGCACGCCCGGCACCATCGCCCGCATGGAGCACATGCTGGAGACCGGCAAGCCGCTCAGGAACTAGCGTCCCGATCGAGAGCGGCAAGGGGGGAGGGGCGACATGAGCGGCGTGGCCTGGACCCTCGCGGTCGCGCAGATGGACTGCGCCACCGGCGACACGGAAGGGAACCTCGCGACCATCGCCCGCTTCGCCGGCGAGGCCGCGATCCAGCATGTCGACCTCGTGGTCTTTCCCGAATGCGCCACCACCGGCTACTTCCTGGGCGACCGGTTCGTCGAGCTGGCCGAACCGCCCGATGGGCCGAGCGCGCAGCGACTCGGCGATATCGCGCGGGAAAATGGGCTCACCATGGCCGTCGGCGCCTATACGCAGCGCGACGGTGGCGTCTACGATTCGCAACTCCTGTTCGGCCCCGACGGGCAATGCCTCGCGGTCTACGACAAGGCGCACCTCTTCGCGAGCGAGCGCGAGAGTTGCCGCGCCGGCGACAGCGCGTGCGTTGTCGAGACAAGGCTCGGCAAGGTCGGGATGACGGTCTGCTACGACTTCATCTTCGCCGACTATGTGCGGCGCCTGGCCGATCTCGGCGCCGACCTCATCGTCAACAGCACCAACTGGATCGCCGACGCCTATCAGCGCGAGACCTGGGGTTGGAGCGGGCCCGTGACCCAGGGCCTCGCCGCGACGCGCGCGCTGGAGAACGGCACCTTCGTCGCCATGGCCAACCGCGTCGGCGTCGAGGAGCTGGCGCCCGGTCTCTCCTTCACCAGCCTCGGCCATTCCTGCATCGCCGGCCCTTCCGGCAAGATCCTGGCCGCGCTCACCGAGGGGGAGGGACTCGCCGTGGCGCGCATCGACATCGCGCAGGAGGACCTCGACCGTTGGCGCGCCATCGCGACCTACCGCGCCGACCGCCGCCCTGAGCTTACGACATGAGCGGCGCGCCGGAGTGGCCCGAGCGCATCTCCGACGAGGCCGCGCTCGAAGACCTGATGACCACGCCCGACGACGCACTTCGCGAGTCTCTTGCGCGCGTCGAGGGCGACATCGTCGTGCTCGGCGTCGGCGGCAAGATGGGGCCGACTCTCGCGGGCCTCGCCAAGCGCGCCGCGCCGGAGAAGCGCGTCGTCGGCGTCGCCCGCTTCACCGACCCGAGCGTGCCTCAGAAACTCACCGCCCGGGGGGTGGAGGCCATCCAGTGCGACCTGCTCGATCGCGATGCGGTGGCCGCCCTGCCGCGGCTCCCCAACGTCGTGTTCTTGGCGGGGCGCAAGTTCGGCGCGGTGGGCGACGACGACCTGACCTGGGCGATGAACGCCTACGTGCCCGCCATCGTCGCCGAGACCTTCCGCGAGTCCCGGATCGTCGCGTTCTCCACCGGTTGCGTCTATCCCTTCGTCGATGTCCGCCACCAGGGCGCGACCGAGGAGACGCCGCCCACGCCGCCGCCAGGCGAGTACGCCAACTCCTGCGTCGGCCGCGAGCGGCTGATTCAGTATTTCTCGCGCCGTCACGGCACGCCGGGCTGCCTGGTGCGGCTCAACTACGCGATCGACATGCGCTACGGCGTGCTGCACGACGTGGCCCGCAAGGTGCGGGACGGGGAGCCCATCGACCTCGCCACCGGCCACGTCAACGTCATCTGGCAGGGGGACGCCAACGCCATGGCGCTGCGCTGCTTCGAGCACTGCACGGTGCCTGCCGCACCGATCAACGTGAGCGGGCCCGAGACAGTGAGCATCCGCGCGCTGGCGGCAGCCTTCGGCGAGCGGCTGGGCAAGGAGCCCGTGCTCGCAGGCGAGGAGGCGCCATCCGGCTGGCTCACCAACGCCGAGCGCGCCTTCGCGCTCTTCGGCTATCCACGCGTGCCGTTGGGGCGGATGATCGACTGGGTGGCGGACTGGGTAACCCGCGACATGCCGAGCCTCGCAAAGCCCACCCAGTACGAGGTGAGGGACGGCGTGTTCTCCGCGCCGGCGGCATCATGAGCCTCGCCTGGGGCGACGTGCCGGCGCCGGTGCGGGCGACGCTCGCCAAGGGCGCGGTGATCCCCGCGCATCCGCTCGCGCTCGACGCCGAACGCCGGCTGGACTCGGGGCGGCAGCGGGCGCTCAGCCGCTACTACATCGACGCCGGTGCCGGCGGGCTCGCGGTCGGCGTTCACACCACGCAGTTCGCAATCAGAGAGGCCGGGCTCTACGAGCCAGTGCTGAAGCTTGCCGCCGAGACCGCAGACACGTGGACCGACCGGCCGCTGGTGCGGATTGCGGGCCTGGTCGGGCGGACGGAACGGGCGCTGGCCGAGGCGGACATAGCGCTCGGCCTCGGCTATCACGCAGGGATGGTGAGCCTCGCCGCCTTCGCCGGCGCCAGCGAGGACGAGCGGCTGGAGCATTGCTCGCGGCTCGCCCAGCGCATCCCGCTCGTCGGCTTCTACCTGCAACCGGCAGTGGGCGGGGTCGTGCTCGGGTCCTCCTTCTGGCGCCGCCTCGCCGCGCTGGAGAACGTGGTGGCGATCAAGATCGCTCCCTTCAACCGTTACCGCACGCTGGACGTGGTGCGGGGTGTCGTCGAGGCCAGCGCCGAGGAGCGCGTGACCCTCTACACCGGCAACGACGATCACATCCTGCTCGACCTGGTTACGCCCTGGCGCCACATGCGCGACGACGAGGCGGTCACGGTGCGCATCAAGGGCGGGCTGCTCGGCCACTGGAGCGTCTGGGTCAAGCGGGCCGCCGAGCTTCTGGAGAACGCCCATACGGCGGCGGAGGCGGGCGCGATCGACCCGGACTTCCTGGCGCTCGACTCCCAGATCACCGACTGCAACGCTGCGCTCTTCGACGTCGCCAACGACTTCAGGGGCTGCATCGCGGGCTGCCACGAGGTGCTACGGCGTCAGGGGCTCATGCGCGGAATCTGGTGCCTCGACCCCGATGAGGGGCTGAGCCCCGGCCAGGCGGCCGAGATCGACCGGGTCTCGGCGGCCTACCCGCACCTCGCCGACGACGACTACGTGCGTGCTAATCTCGCACGCTGGCTTGCATAAGGATCACTCATGAACGTGGCGGAACAGGCTCAAACCGATGCGGTCCGAACCGGGGCGGTGACCTACCTCGCGGCATCGGTCGAGACCTCGCTCTATCGCAACGGCAAGGTGCTGGTGCGCAGGGACAGCGAAGGCAATGACACCCCGTGGGAGGGCACCGAGCGCGACAAGCAGCAGGTGCTGATTCACGACGCACGCGGCCTGGCGGGGCCGGAGCGCCGCACGCTCGGCGCCAACGGCTTCGAAATGCTCGAGCGGCCGCTGGCGGCGCCCGACCTCGACTTTCTGGACCACGAGCAGGTCGTGCGCTCCTACTACCCGCACTGTGCCGATATCGTCCGGGCGCACACCGGCGCGCGCATCGTCAAGGCCTTCGACCACAACGTGCGCTCGGCCTCCGGCAAGCTGAGCGGGCGTCGCATCGCGGGCGGGCAGCAGGTGCAGCGTCCCGCGCATGTGGTGCACGGCGACTACACGCTGACCAGCGGGCCGCAGCGCCTGCGCGACCTCGCCAATCCTCCGACCGTCAACGACACCTACCGCAGCCTGATGGCCGACGGCGAAACGCTGCTCGACAAGGCGGATGTCGCGCGCGCCCTCGATTCAGGCCGCTTCGCGCTCATCAATGTCTGGCGGAACATCGCCGGGGAGCCGGTCGCGACCCATCCGCTCGCGCTCTGCGATGCGGCCAGCGTGCATCCGGACGACCTGGTCGTGTTCGAGATCCACTACGCCGACCGCATCGGCGAGAACTACTTCGCGAAGCACGCCGACGCTCATCGCTGGTACTTCTATCCCGGCATGACCCGCGACGAAGCGCTGCTGATCAAGCAGTGGGATTCGGCGGGCGGGCTGGCGCGCTCCGAGGGCGCAAGCGCGGACGCGATGAGCCCGGACAAGCCCTGCACCTTCAGCTTCCATACCGCCTTCGAGGACCCGACGACGGCGCCCGACGCCCCCGACCGCTGGAGCATCGAGGTCCGCTGCATCGTGCTCTACGACTAGAGTTGGCAAACGCGCGCCGCGCCGCCTTGACAGCGGCGGGCGCGATTCTTCTAATCGCATGCCGGGCGGGCGCTTAGCTCAGCGGGAGAGCACCGTCTTCACACGGCGGGGGTCGCTGGTTCAAATCCAGCAGCGCCCACCAGCCCGGTTTGCTGCCGCCGCGACGCGGCAGCCCAGCCGCGCCGTCCGGGCGGCAACTCAGCGGGAGCGAGAATCATGGCCGAGGTCGCATGCGTGCTCGATTGCCGGGACCAGCTCGGTGAGAGCCCGGTCTGGTGCCCCGTCGATCAGCGCCTCTACTGGCTCGACATCAAGGGCCAGTCGATCAGCTGGCTAGCGCCGGCAACGGGTGAATACAAGCAGGTGCCGGTGGACGAGCAGCCGGGCTCGCTGGTGCTGCGCGAGCAGGGCGGCATGGTGGTCGCCTTCTATGGCGGCTTCCGCTTCTTCGATCCGGAGACCGGCGCGGTCGAGACCGTCCACGAGGTCGAGACCGACCAGCCCGAAAGCCGCATGAACGACGGCCGCTGCGACCGGCAGGGCCGTTTCTGGGCCGGCAGCATGGACGAC
>JAPOPO010000046.1 GCA_026712885.1 Rhodospirillales bacterium
CACGAATATCAATCCGGGCGACCGGGACGTGGCGATGGTCTTCCAGACCTACGCGCTCTATCCCCACATGACCGCGCTGCAGAACATGACGCTGGGCCTCACGGTCGCCGGCATGTCCAAGGCCGAGGCGAACGAGAAGGCGCGGGAGACGGCGGAGCTGCTCAATATCGAGCGCCTGCTCGACCGAAAGCCGGCCAAGCTCTCCGGCGGCGAGCGCCAGCGCGTCGCGCTCGGCCGCGCCATGGTGCGGAGCCCCGCCTGCTACCTGATGGACGAGCCGCTCTCCAATCTCGACCTCAAGCTGCGCGAGCACATGCGGACCGAGCTCAAGCGCCTCCATCAGGCCTACAAGGTGACCACCATCTACGTGACCCACGATCAGGCCGAAGCGCTGATCCTCTCCGACCGCGTGGCCGTGCTCGACAAGGGCGAGGTCCAGCAGGTGGCGGATCCGGTCACGATCTACGAACGCCCGGCCAATATGTTCGTCGCCGACTTCATCGGCAGCCCCGGGATCAACTTCCTGCAGGGCGAGCTCAGCGGGGGCAGGGTTACGGTCGCCGGGCGCACGCTCGAAGGCGCGAACGCCGAGGGCAGCGGGTCCATCGTGCTCGGCGTCCGGCCCGAAGACGTGATCCTGAATTCTCCGGGCGAGGGCATTGTCGACGGGACGATCGAATTCACCGAGTCCTACGGTGGAATCATCATCGCGTTCATCGCGCTTGACGGCGCGGACGGCCTGCTGGTCAACCGCGAGTACGTGGCGGCGAGCATGGACGTGCACGAGCCGGTCTCGATCGGCGCCCGGGTCGGTCTCGTGCTTCGCGCGAGCCGCATCACGCTCTTCGGTGCCGAATCCGGGCTCGCTCTGACCCCAGCGGGATAAGCGCTCGCCCGGCGACGGGCGCGAGTGTTCCAACTCCCGTGACAACGCAATGACGCGGCGCGAGCGAAGACGGGCCAAGGGGCGAGGCACCGGCACCTCGCCCGCCGGCGCCGATCCTGTCGACGACATGCTTCGAACGGCGCTCGATCATCACCGGGCGGGCCGCGTGGCGCCGGCGGCAGCGCTCTACCAGCGGGTGCTGCGGCAGAGGCCCGGCCATGCGGACGCGCTGCACCTCTTCGGCGTTCTCCATGCTCAGGCGGGCGCGCTTGAGGAGGCGCTGCCGCTGCTGACGAAGGCAGCGCGCCGGGCGCCGCGCAACGCCGGTTACCTGAACGACCTCGCCAACGTCTTCAACGGCCTCGGCCGGCTCGACGAAGCGGTCGTCCGCTACCGCCGTGCCGCCGCTCTCGCGCCCGCCAATGCCGACATCCGCTACAACTTCGGCCACGCGCTGCGCGCTGCGGGACGGACGGTCGACGCGGTCGAGTGGTTCGAGAAGGCGCTGGCGATCCGCCCCGACCACGGGTCGGCGCAATCGGAGCTCGGCCTCGCGTTCCTGGAGATCGGTCGGGCCGAGGACGCAGTGGCGGCGCTGCGGCGGGCGGTCGCGCTTAACGAGGACGCGGCGGTTGGTCATTCCGATCTCGGCAACGCGCTGCAAGTGATCGGCGCGCTTGAGGAGGCCGAGGTGAGCCTCCGCCGTGCCATCGACCTCGACTCGCAGCTTGCGGCGGCACGCGCCAATCTCGGCAATGTGCTGCAGGACCTTCACCGCGTGGAGGAGACGGAGGCCGCCTACGGAGAGGCCATCGCCCTCGACCCCGAATACGCGGCAGCGCATGCCAATCTTGGCAACGCCCTCAGGCGCTTCGGCCGCGAAGACGAGGCGGTCGCGAGCCTGGAGCGCGCGCTTGAGCTGAAGCCGGAGAACGCAACCTACCGCGCCAATCTCGGCATGGTCCATGTGGCCCGCGGCGATGTCGCAGCCGCGCTCGACTGCTTTGGCCGCGCGGCCGAGCGCCGCCACGGCCCGCCGCTGACGCCTGACCGACTGACTCAGCGGGCCGAACGGCCAGCGATCCCCGTAGCACCCTTCAAGCTCCAGCATGATGCCGAGCAGATCCGCCGGCTTTGCGCCGAAGGCCGCATCGATCCGTCGTTCGGCAAGATTGCCGATACCTACGAACAGGTTCTCGCCGCGTTGCCCTGCGATGCCCCTCCGGACGAACCGATCGCCCTCGACGATCGGGAGTGGCGGCGCATCGCACCCGCCTACAACCGCCCGCTGCACCTCCCCGAAGCCCCGGCCGCGGCCGAGGGCGCGGTCAACCCGGATCTGGATACGGACGATATCGAGCGCGCCTATCGCGAGAGTGCGCCCAATCTCGTAGTCGTTGACGACTTCCTGACGCCAGATGCCCTGGAGCGGCTGTGGCGCTTTTGCCTCGATGCCACGGTCTGGTATCAGGTGAAGCGCGGCTACCTCGGTGCCTATCTGGTGGATGGCTTCGGCACCGCGCTCTCGCTCCAGATCGCAGGCGAGCTGCGTGCGCGGCTTCCCGCCATATTCGGTCCCCATCGGCTGGAGCAGCTCTGGGCCTACAAGTACGATTCCGGGCTGCAGGGCATCGCCACCCATGCCGACTTCGCGGCCGTCAACGTCAATTTCTGGGTGACACCCGATGAGGCCAACCGCGATCCGGCCTCGGGCGGGCTCGTCGTTCACAAGGCCCACGCGCCCTCGGACTGGGCGTTCCGCACCTACAATGCCGACAGCGCCCGCATGGCCAGGTTCCTGGAGGAAGCCGGCGACGAGCCGGTGACGGTGCCCTACCGGCGGAACCGGGTGGTGATCTTCGACTCCGATCTTTTCCACCGCACCGGCGATCTCGACTTCCGTCCCGGCTACGAAAACCGGCGTATCAACGTGACGATGCTCTTCGGCAACCGTGGCGAGCGGTAGAATTCAGCCGGTTCCGAACCAATATGGGTTTCGGAGAGGACGCATGAGCGACTGCCACCGGGCGATCGAGGCCTGGCTCAGAGAGCGGAACATCGTCGAGGTCGAGTGCATCGTGCCCGACCTCGCCGGCGTGCCGCGCGGCAAGATCCTGCCCACGGACAAGTTCATCGAGGGGCTCGCCGGCGGCCAGCACCGGCTGCCCAAGAACGTCCTCGTTCACACGCTCACCGGCGACTTCCCGCCGTCCGGTGCG
>JAPOPO010000308.1 GCA_026712885.1 Rhodospirillales bacterium
CGCCGCTGGCGGGGCGCGCTGCTGCTGCACGAGGCCACCGTTCGGCTCGAGGTGATCGAGCACGACAAGCGCCCGGTCAGCGCGGTCGCCGACTACACCGAGGTGCGCGACGTGGCGTCGGTCGAGGTCGCGGTCGATCACGCGACGGCGATCAATATCCTCTTCGATCCTGAGCACAGCCTCACCGAGCGCATCCTCGCCGAGCAGTTCACCCCCTGAAGGGGTGTAACGCTGCGAGCCGGGGGCGGCCCGTGAAACCGTTCGACATCCCATTTGGCCCGCGCTGGCAGGCCGCGCGGCTGCGCATCGCCGGTTTGCGCTTTGCGCTGGCTGTCGGCCTCGGCACCGTCGGCGGGGCAATCTTCTTCGCGCTCGCACTGCCGCTCCCCTGGATGCTCGGCGCCATGACAGTGGCGACGGGTGCGGCGCTCGCCGGCGCGCCGATCATGGTGCCCGCCCAGGTCCGTAACGTCATGATCGCAATCCTGGGCGTGCTGCTGGGGAGCCAGTTCACCATCGACCTCTTCGCCCGGATCGCGGAATGGTACGTGGGTCTCTCGGGCGTGGTGCTCTCCACGGCGTTGGCAGCAGGCATGGCCTATGTCGTCTTCCGCAAGCTGGGCGGCTACGACCGGGTGACGTCCTACTTCGCGTCCATGCCGGGCGGGCTCAGCGAGATGATGGTGCTGGGCGAGAGCATGGGCGGCGACGGGCGCACGATTTCGCTCACCCACGCCACGCGCATCCTCGTCGCCGTCTTCCTGATCGCCTTCTACTTCCGTCTGGTCGAGGGGGTCGCACCGATGGGCCTGCCGGTGCCCGCCGGCGAGACGGCAGACTGGATCGACATCGTTGCGTTGATCGCCTGTGCGCTGATCGGCTATCCGGCGGCGAAGGCGCTCAGGGTGCCGGGGGCGGAGCTGGTGGGGGCGATTGTGGTGGGCGCCGCCCTGCCCTTTAGCGGGATTGTTTCCGCGCAAACCGCCGGGCGAGCTGATCGCGGCCGCCCAGGTGGTGCTCGGCGGCGCCATCGGCGCGCGCTTCGTAGGGATGGCGTTCAGCGAGCTCCGGCGGATCATGCTGCTGGCCGGGTTGGTGGGGGTGATGATGGTGCTAGTCACGGCTGGCGCGGCCTACGGCCTTGCCGCCGTTGCAGGCCAGTCCGGCCCGACCCTGTTCCTCGCGTTCGCCCCCGGCGGGCTCGCGGAAATGAGCCTGATCGCGCTCACGATGGGAAGTGCCGCGGCCTTCGTCTCGACCCACCATATTGCGCGGATCATTCTGATCGTGATCGTGGCTCCCTTGATATTTCGTCTCGCCCAGGTGCGCCGGGGCTCGGTAAGTTAGGCTGACCATGGACTTCACCCTCTCCGAAGAGCAACAGGCGTTCCGCGCGCTCGCGCAAGACTTCGCCGAGAGCGAGCTTGCCCCCTTCGCAGCCCAGTGGGACCGGGACTGCACCTTCCCGGTGGAGACGCTGCGCAAGGCCGCGGCACTCGGCTTCGGTGGCATCTATGTGGGCGACGACGTCGGTGGGTCGAACCTCACCCGGCTCGACGCCGCGCTGGTCTTCGAGGGCCTGGCGCGGGGCTGCGCCTCGACCGCAGCCTATATCTCGATCCACAACATGGCGTCGTGGATGATCGACGCCTTCGGTGGCGAGGCCCAGCGCAGGCGCTTGCTGCCGCGCCTTGCGAGCATGGAACACTTCGCGAGCTATTGCCTGACCGAGCCCGGCTCCGGCTCGGACGCCGCCTCGCTCAAGACCAGCGCCCGCCGGCACGATGACCACTACGAGCTCAACGGCACCAAGGCGTTCATCTCCGGCGGCGGCCACGCGGACGTCTATGTCTGCATGGTGCGCACCGGCGGGCCGGGGCCAGGCGGCATCTCGTGCATCGCGGTGGAGCGCGACACGCCTGGCCTCAGCTTCGGCGCCCAAGAGAAGAAGCTCGGCTGGCACAGCCAGCCGACGGCGATGGTGATCTTCGAGGATTGCCGCGTGCCGGTCGAGAACCTCATCGGGGCAGAGGGACAGGGCTTCAAGATCGCCATGGCCGGGCTCGACGGCGGACGCATCAACATCGGGGCCTGTTCAATCGGCGCGGGCCAGGCGAGCCTGGAGATCGCCCGCGATCACCTGCTCCAGCGCGAGCAGTTCGGCCGCAAGCTCGCCGACTTTCAGGCGCTGCAGTTCACGCTCGCCGACATGGCGACGAACCTGGAGGCCGCCCGCCTGATGATCCGCAGGGCCGCGGCAGCGCTGGATGCGCGCGAGGACGGCGCCACCGCCACCATAGCCATGGCCAAGCGCTTTGCCACCGATGCAGGCTTCGAGGTCTGCAACCAGGCGCTCCAGCTGCTGGGCGGCTACGGCTATCTGATGGATTTCCCCGTGGAGCGCCATCTGCGGGATCTGCGGGTCCACCAGATCCTCGAAGGCACCAACGAGATCATGCGCCTCATCATCGCCCGCCGCCTGCTGGCGGAATGAGGCCCGCCAGCTATTTTCCCTCCGCGGGCTAATCCTTAGGATGCGCCGGCAATCGAGCGAGGCGGAGGTGCCGTGAACGACGAGATCATCCTGGAGCGCAAGGGCCGGGTCGGCAGCGTCACGCTGAACCGGCCGAAGGCGCTGAACGCGCTGACCCAGCCCATGGTCCTGGACCTGGACGCGAGGTTCAGGGAGTGGGCGGAGGATCCCGCGATCGCCGCCGTGGTCGTGCGCGGGGCGGCGCGGGACGACGGGCGCGTGCCCTTCTGCGCCGGCGGCGATATCCGCCTTCTCTACGGTGAGCAGGACGATCCCG
>JAPOPO010000018.1 GCA_026712885.1 Rhodospirillales bacterium
CAGGAACGCCTGCTGGCCGACCGAGACCAGGCCTGCATAGCCCGCGAGCAGGTTCCAGAGCTGGGCAAGGGCGAGGTAGTAGGCGATCTCCACGATCGTCCGCATGTCCGCGCGCCCGCCCCAGAAGGGGAGCGAGATCAGCACCGCGAGGACCAGAATCCCGACCAGCGCGCCGTAGCGGCTCGCGCGCGTGCCGCGCTCGACCCGGTAGCTGGCGGCGCCCTCGCTCACCGGTCCCTCGTGCGCGGAAAGAGCCCGTTGGGCCGGAGCACGAGCACGATCAGGAACGCGACATGGCCTGCGAGAATCTGCCCGCCGGGATGGAACTTGGCGCCGATGGCCTGGGCGACGCCCAGGATCACGCCGCCGGCGAGCGTTCCCCAGAGGCTCCCCAGTCCGCCGATGATCACGGCCTCGAAGGCGTAGAGCAGCCGCGCCGGCCCGATGGCGGGCGAGAAGTTGGTGCGGATCGCCATGAAGGTGCCGGCGAGCGCAACCACAGCGAGCGCCAGCGCCATCGCGAGCCCGAAGACATGGCGGTTGTCGATGCCCATCAGCGCCGCCGTCTCGTGGTCGTCGGAGGTGGCGCGGAAGGCCGTGCCCAGCCGGGTGCGGAAAAGCACGAGCTGCAGGAGCGCGATCACGCCGACCGCAGAGAGGAACACGATGAGCGGGAACCAGCCGATGGCGATCTGGTCGCCGATGGCGATGCTCGCGGTCTCCAGCGCGCCGGCCTTGAGCCGCTGCGTGTCGGCCGAGAATACCTCCAGCAGGACGTTCTGGATGATGATGGAGAGGCCGAAGGTCACCAGCAGCGGCGGCAGGATGTCGCGGCCCAGCGTGAGGTTGAGGATGCCGCGCTGGAGCGCGTAGCCGATCCCCGCCATCACCGGCACGATGACGATCAGACTGATGAGCGGGTGCACGCCGGTACCGTTGAACATGGCAAGACCGAGGAAAGCGGAGAGCACGATCAGATCGCCGTGGGCGATGTTGACCAGCCGCATCACGCCGAAGATCAGCGAGAGCCCGGTGGCGAAGAGCGCGTAGAGCCCGCCCAGCAGCACGCCCTGGATGATGGCGTCGAGCCACTCCATCGCAGGTTCAGGCGGCTCGTGCGTGGGCGGGAGGCATGCGGGCTAGACCCCGAAATAGGCCGTGGCGACGTCTTCGCGGGAGAGATCGCCCGGCTTGCCCTGGAGCGAGACGCGGCCTTCCTGGAAGCAATAGACGCGGTCGGCAACGGCAAGCGCCTGGTTGATGTCCTGCTCGACCACAACGATCGTGGTTCCCTCCGAGACGATCACCGGGAGCACGGCGTAGATCTGCCGGATGATGACCGGCGCAAGCCCTAGGCTGAGCTCATCGCAGAGCAGGAGCGTCGGATTGCTCATCAGGGCGCGGCCGATGGCGCACATCTGCTGCTCGCCGCCGCTGAGCGCGGTGCCGGGAGTCGCGCGGCGCTCCCGCAGGACCGGGAAGAGCTCGTGCACGCGCTCGATCTTCCACGGGCCCGCGCGCTTGCCGTAGGCGCCGAGACGCAGGTTCTCCTCGACCGAGAGCGAGGGGAAGAGCAGCCGCCCCTCGGGCACCAGTGCCACGCCGCGGCGCACGATCTCGTGGGCCGGCAGATGGCCGATGGGCTCGCCTTCGAACGCGACCTGCTCCCGCGCGGACGAGAGCTGCCCGACCACGCTCCTGAGGAAGGTCGACTTGCCCGCCCCGTTGGCCCCGATGATGGCCACGGTCTCGCCGCGCGCGACATGCACGTCGATGCCGAAGAGCGCCTGGAAGTCGCCATAGGACGCGGTGAGCTCGTGGGTCGCGAGCACCGTCTCGGGCGCCGCGTTCATTCGGCGCTGATCCCCATGTAGACCTCTTGCACCTCGGAGCTCGCCATCACCTGCTGCGGGTCGCCCTCTGCGAGCTTCTGGCCAAAGTTGATGACGATCAGGCGGCTCACCACCGAGAGCAGCGCGTGGACCACGTGCTCGATCCAGACGATGGAGACGCCGGTGCGGTGGATCGCCTTGATGGTGTCGACCAGCGCCAGGCACTCGTGCTCGGTCATCCCACCCGCGATCTCGTCCAGCAGCAGCACGCGAGGCCGGGTCGCGAGCGCGCGCGCCATCTCCAGCCGCTTGCGCTCCAGCAGGGTGAGCGCGCCGGCCAGCGCGTTCGCCTTTTCCACCAGGCCGGTGCGCTCCAGGATTTTGCAGCAATCCTCATAGCACGCCGCCTCGGAGCGGCTGCCGCCGAAGGCCGCGCCCACCAGCAGGTTCTCGAACACGGTCATGTTCGCGAAGGGATGGGGGATCTGGTAGGAGCGCCCGATCCCCATGCGGCAGCGCTCGTGCGCCGGCGCCCGCGTGATGCCGCGGCCGCCGTAGAGCACGCGCCCCTCGTTCGGCCGCACCGCGCCCGTGATGATGTTGAACATCGTGCTCTTGCCGGCGCCGTTGGGGCCGATGACGCCGAGCGCCTCGCCCTCTGCGAGCTCCATGCTGAACTGGTCGGTCGCCCTGACCGAGCCGAAACTCTTCGAGACGCCCTCCAGCGCGATCAGCGCCGCCATCCCGGCACGCGCCTGCGGAGCGGCGCCGGGGGCGCCGTCCGCAGGTCCTGTTTCCTAGCCGATCAGTTCCATCTCGGCGTTGGTGGGAACGTCGGGTGCTGTCTCGTTCGACGTGATGGTGAGGTCGTAGGCGAAGGAACCATCTGGCGTGCGCCGCCACTGGCCGCCGACCAACGGCATCTTGGCGACGTTCTTCACCGGGCCCGAGCCCCACGAGACCGGCCCGGCAATCGTCGAGACGTTGGTGGCGACAATCGAAGCCAGCATGGCCTCGGTGTCGTTGATGTCCTCGGCCCGGCTCACGACGTCGAGGGCGACTTCGAAAATCGAGTGGCCGTAGCCCACCGGCTGGCTCCATTGCTTGCCGGTGGCGGCGGTGAAGGCGGCGGCGAGCTCGCCGCAGGTCTGGCCGGTGATGCTCGACGTGAAGGGATGAGACGGGCTCCACCAGATCTCGGAGCTCAGGTTGTGCCCGGCATCGCCCAGTGCCTCGACCGCCTCAGGGAAGAGCAGCGCCTTGCCCACGGTCGCCGCCTTGGGCCGGAAACCCTGCTGCGCGGCCTGGGTCCAGAAGGTGGTGAAGTCCGGCGGCAGCACCACGCCGGTGACGATCTCGACGCCGTTCTCCTTGAACTCGGAAATGTGGGCCGAGAAATCGTCCGTGAGGTTCTGGTAACGGCCTGGATCGATCAGGGTATAGCCGGCGCCGGCGAGCGGCTTGGGGAAGCCCAGCTCGGGATGGCCCCAGGCGTTGCCGTCGCCGTCGTTGGGGAACAGCCCGCCCACCACCTTGTTGGTCTCGATCTTGGCCCAGAGGTTGAGGAAGACCGCGATCACGTCCTCCAGCCCCCAGAAATAGTGGTAGGTCCACTGGAAGCCCTCCGCCGGATTGCCGCCGCGGCCGAAGAAGTAGGGCTGCCAGGGGCAGAGCGTGGTGATGCAAGGGACCTCGTTGATCTCCGCCTGGTCGGCAACCGGATTGGTGGTCTCCGGCGTGTTGCCGGCGCAGAGCAGGTGCACCTCGTCGGAGAGGATCAGCTCGCTCGCCACCTCTGCCGCGCGGTTCGGGTTCGACTGGCTGTCCTTGACGATGATCTCGACGTTGAGGCTGTTGCCGCCGGAGTCGACCTTGCCGCCGATGGCCTCCAGCACCGTGGCGACGTTGAACTCGTCGGAGACGGCGAAGGGCGCGAGCGGCCCGGTCCTCGGGCTGACGTAGCCGATCCTCACCGTGTCCGCAGCGCGGACGATGGAGGGGAAGCCGGCGCTGATCGCGGCGGTGCCCACGGCACCGGCGGCACCTGCCTTCAAAACCTGGCGACGGGTGGTACCGACGCGTTTCGCCGTGCGGCTCTCTTTGCTCATCGATTGGCCTCCTCTCGTGCTAATCGCGGCTCCTGGAAATTGGCGGGACACTAGCAGACCTTCCCGGCCCCTGCGAGAGAGGCATAGCCAGGCAACGCCTTACGGCGTCGACGCGCTGGCCGCTGCGGCCTCCATCCGCCGGCGCACCTCAGCAGCGATGCGCGGCGTGTCATTGATCGGCTCATAGTCCCATTCGGCAAGCCGGCCATCGAAGGGCCGAATGATACCTCCTGCCTTCAGAGACTCTTGGAAGCGCGAGAGTCTGCGGCTGCCGCCCTTCATCCCGGCAACATAGACGGGCTTTCCGGTGGAAACGGCCTCGCTGATCATGGAGACTGACTCCTCCGTGACCACGATGTGCCGGGCCAACGCCAACATACCAAGATAGGGGTTGGGACCGGTGCCGTCCCAGAACCAGGCCCTCGACACACGAGCCTTGAGCGCATCGACGAGCTCGGGTTCGGTTCGCCTCGACGCCGTGATCGCGATCCTCCCGTCCAGACCCACGAGTCCCGACACCAGCTTGTCCAGGGTCTCCTGCGTGAAACGGTATGACCGTGTCCGGCCGCCGAGCAGCACGGCAACAGTCAGGTCGCCGAGCCGGCCTTGCCACTCCTTGGCCGCGGCCGCGAGCCTCTCCGGCGTTACTCGATGCAGCGCGGTCCGCGTCGCCACCACGTTGGGTCCGGCGAGTTCGTCATGCTGCAGCGGGACCACCAGGTCGAAGTATCGCGGCGGACAGCGCGGATGCTGGATATGAACGGCGAAGGTTCGTCCGCCGGCGGCCCGCCGGACCGCAGCCGAGACTGAGGCGCTGCGCCTGCTGCAGCTGATCAGGAGGTCGGGCCAGGGCCGGGGTAGCCTCTCCTCCAATCCGTAACGCAGAAGGCCCGGCAGCTGTCGGTGCGCGGGCAACCGCGACCACGGCCGGCGCAGGCGGACGACGATGCTCTCGAATGGCCAGCCCAGCGCCTCGGTCAGGCCCTCAGCCTGGGAGATCATACCGGCTTCGCCGGTGGTGAGGGCCCAGACGGTTCTAACCGACCGGCTCTTCGGGGTAGGCAAGTTCGTGCCGGTTACGCCACTCGCTGGTGACGTAATTCACGATCAGGGACCGGCGAACGCCGTCGATGCTTCTGGGCTGGAAGCCGTGCCACGTGTCTTCGCTGGGTATGAAGATCATAGCCGAGTTGTCGACGAAGGGGAGCCGTTTCGCGTGCGTCGAGCCATCGGAGAACAGGTCCGTTCCCCAATCGCGAGGCGCGTCGCCGTCGTCCAGATAAACAAACATGGTGAATACCTTGACGCCGATGTCGGTGTGCGGCTCCAGCCAGAACCCCTCGCCGTCCTGGGCATATTCGATCCGCAGATTGGTGCCGGTGAGCCTGGCACCGCACCGGGCTTCGATGGCGGAGACGACGCCAGCGCTCTGAAAGGCCTCGGCGAGCGCACAAGCAGGCGAGGAGTTATCGATTGCGTCCGCATCCACGTAGCGCCGGGTTGGGTTGTTTTCCTCCCGCCGGCCGAGGGCATAGCGCACCTCGGGCGCCGCGTGCGGCCAGTCCTTGAGCCCGGCGAGGGTATCGGTGTCCAGGACATCACGAAGCAACCAGTGTCGAAAAGGCCACGCCTCTTCGCGGGCTTGCCTTAGCGCGAGCAAGAACGTCGTTCCGGTGGTCGATTGGGTCATGACGAGTACACGAACACGCGGCCCTGTGCCGCTTCAAGGCGCCGAACCGCCTTCGCGCCGGTAGCGCATGGTAAGTCCGGCCACATGGGTTCACAAGCTGTCTGGCTGGGCCTGTGCGCCGAGCGGGACCGCGATGGGTTCGTCGGCATTCAGGCCGCCAGGTCCTCGCCGGCAAGGGCGCGGTCGATCAGCGTGACCGTCTCCGCGAGCCCGTAGAGGGCGATGAACGAGCCCATGCGCGGGCCCTGGCTCTGACCCAGAAGGATCTCGTAGAGCGCGCGGAACCAGTCACGCAACGATTCAAACGGGTGGCGCTTGCCCACCTCGTAGACCTCGGTCTGGATATCCTCGGCGCGCGAATCTGCCGGCAGCGCGGTGAGCACGGCGCGCAGGTCGTCGAGCGCTGCCCGCTCCTCCGCCAGCGGCGCGCGGTAGGCCTTCGTCGGCTTCACCATGTCGCGGTAGTAGGTGATGGCGTGGCCGACCAGCGCGTCGAGGATCGGCGCGGTCTCCGGCGACGCACCCGGCACGTAGCGTGTGATGAAGCCCCAGAGCACTGCCGGGTCCTCGGTGTTGCAGACGCTCGCCAGGTTGAGAAGGATGCCGTAGCTCAATCCGCTCTCGGGCTCAGGCGGGTGGCCGGCGTGAATGTGCCAGGCCGGGCTCTCGAGCCGCTCGGCCTCCCCCTGTTCCGGGTACTTCGCGAGATGGGTCAGGTGGTCGTCCACGTGGCGCGGAATCACGTCGAAGTAGAGCCGCTTGGCGCGCCTCGGCGCGTTGTACATGTAGAGCGAGAGCGAATCGCGTGGCCCGTAGGTGAGCCATTCCTCGATGGCGAGGCCGTTGCCGCGCGACTTCGAGATCTTCTCACCGTTCTCGTCGAGGAAGAGCTCGTAGATGAAGCCGGCGGGCGGCCTGGAGCCCAGCGCGCGGCAGATCTTGCCCGAGAGCTCGACGGAGCTGATCAGGTCCTTCCCCGCCATCTCGTAGTCGACGCCGAGCGCGTGCCAGCGCATGGCCCAGTCCGCCTTCCACTGCAACTTGCAGCGGCCGCCCGTGATCGGGACGGTCATGGTCTCGCCGTCCTCGTCTACGTAGCCCACGGTTCCCGCGTCCTCGTCACGGGCCGTGATGGGCACCTGCAGCACGCGGCCGGTCTTCGGGCAGAGCGGCAGGAAGGGGCTGTAGGTCGCCTGGCGCTCCGCCCCCAGCGTCGGCAGGATGATGCGCATGATCTCGTCGTAGTGACGCAGCACGTCCATGAGCGCGCCGTCGAACTCGCCCGAGCGATAGGCCTCGCTCGAGCTCTTGAAGGTGTAGTCGAAGCCGAAGTCGTCAAGGAAGGCGCGTAGCCGCGCATTGTTGTGGGCCCCAAAACTCTCGTGGGTGCCGAAGGGGTCGGGGATCTGCGTCAGCGGCTTGCCAAGGTGCCGCTCCACCATCGCCCGCTCGGGGATGTTGTCCGGCACCTTGCGCAGTGCGTCCATGTCGTCCGAGAAGGCGACGAGGCGCGTCGGGATGTCGCTCAGAGTCGCGAAGGCGTGGCGCACCATGGTCGTGCGCGCGACCTCGGCGAAGGTGCCGATATGGGGCAGGCCCGAGGGACCGTAGCCGGTCTCGAACAGCGCGTAGCCCTTCGCCGGCGTCTTGCCGCCGATACGCTTCAGCAGCGCCGCGGCCTCCTTGAAGGGCCAAGCCTTGGCGGTCTGGGCCAGCGCCCGCAGGTCGTGTGCCGTGTCGTTCATCGTCCGGATCCGGAAGCCGGCGGAACATGCGCCGGGCCGCCGCCGCACGTCAACCGCTATACTCCCGCCCGATGCCGGCACCTCTCGAGTCACGCGAGCCTTCTCCACCGCCGTCCGTGCCGCCGCTGCTGCCGCGCGCCCCGGTGCTTGCGGTGGCGCCGCGCCACGCGGCCTGGCTGGACGAGTACGGCGCGCTCGCGCGGCTCTCCCACGACGCGGCCGCCGAACGGCTCGCCGCCGACGGTCGCCCGCCCTACGTCTGCCATGCCAAGGCCACCGCCCGCAGGCTGGGCCTGCACACGCTCGCGGCGCTGGACGTGCTGGAGCTCTTCGCCTTCGTGCATCCGGCGCGCCAGGCCGTACCCACGGTGCGGGGACTGGCACGCGCTCTCGGGCTCGCGCTGCCCGCGAGCATCGAGGACGAGGCATCGACCCTGCTCAGGGCCGCCGAGACCCTGCTTGTCGCGCTGGCGGCACCGGGCCTCACGGGCGAGAGAGACGCCCCCGCCATTGCGCGCACGATGGCCCGTGCGGGCTGGCTCTGGGGCGATGCGGCGGTCGCGGCGCTGGCGGCCGGCGGCCGCGCGGCACCGGGCGCAGGCCGTACCGGCGACGGCGGCGCGCTCGCGGTCTGGACCCGGCTCAAGGAGTGGCAGGAGAGCGCGCCACCGCCGGCACCCGGCCACGATCCGGTGCCGACCGCGGCCGCGCGGCAGCGTCTGGCGCATCTGCTCGGCGAGGGCGCCGAGCCCAGGCCCGAGCAGGCGGACTTCGCCTCTGCCGCCTGCGCCGCCTTCGACCCAATCGAGGCGGAGGAAGAGCCCCACGTGGTGCTGGCGGAGGCCGGCACCGGGGTGGGCAAGACCCTCGGCTACATCGCGCCGGCGAGCCTCTGGGCCGAGCGCAACGAGGGCACGGTCTGGCTCTCCACCTTCACGCGCAACCTCCAGCGCCAGATCGACCAGGAGCTCGACCGGCTCTATCCGGAGCCCAAGGTCAAGGCCGAGAAGGTCGTGCTGCGCAAGGGTCGCGAGAACTACCTCTGCCTGCTCAACATGGAAGAAGCGCTCGGCCGCAGCGCGCTGGTGACGGGGGACCGCATCGCGCTCGGTCTCATGGCCCGCTGGGCAGCCGCGACGCGGGACGGCGACATAACCGGCGGCGATCTTCCGGCCTGGCTCGCCGACCTGCTCGACTACGGCCGCACTCTCGGCCTCGCCGACCGGCGCGGCGAGTGCATCCACAGCGCCTGCACCCACTACCGCCGCTGCTTCATCGAGAAGAGCCAGCGCAAGGCGCGGCGGGCGGACATGGTGATCGCCAATCACGCGCTGCTCATGGTGCAGGCGGCGCGCGCGGTCTTCGGCACAGGCGACGAGCGGAGCGTGCCGACGCGCTACGTGCTCGACGAGGGGCACCATCTCTTCGACGCGGCGGACAGCGCCTTTTCCGCCCACCTCTCCGGCAAGGAGGCACTCGAGCTGAGGCGCTGGCTGCTCGGCCCGGAATCGCGGGGCCGCGGCGATGCCGGCCGCGCGCGGGGCCTGCGCAGCCGGATCGAGGATCTGATCGCCGACCGCGACGCTGCGC
>JAPOPO010000017.1 GCA_026712885.1 Rhodospirillales bacterium
ATGAGCCGCAGCATCCCGATACCCCCGTTCATCGGCGTGCGGATCACGTTGCTCATGGTGGCGAGTAACTCCGACTTGGCGCGTCTCGCCTGCTCCGCGTGGGCGCGGGCGCGGTCGTGGTTGCGCACCTCGTCGACGAGCCGTGCATTGGCCTCGGTCAACTGAGCGGTTCGTTCCGCGACCAGCCGTTCCAGCTCCTCCTTGTGACGCTCCAGCTCCTCCTTGTGCTGCCGCAGCTCGGCGTTGGTCCGCTCGCGCTCTTCCTCGAGCTCCTGCTTGACGATGGCCTGGTCGCGGAAGACGCGCACGGTATCGGCCATGTCAGAGAGCTCGTCCCGCCCCCCGGTCGGCACCGTTGCGTCCAGACGCCCCGCCGCAAGGTTCTGCATGGCCCGATGCAGCGCCTTGAGCCGGTGGACAATGTTGCGATGCACGTAGAGCCAGGCGATGGCACCCGCGATGGCAAGGAAGAGCACGATCTGAAGCAGGACGGTGAGGCCGCCGAACTCGACCGCGCTGTCCGCCGCCTCGGACGCGTCGGCGGCGATCTGCTGCGAGCGGGAGACGACCGCGGCGACTCCCCTGTTCATCCTGTCGGTCAACGCACGGTTGTCGTCCGCCAGGGCGGCGAGCGCCGCTTCGAGGTCCAGCGCCCGGCGGCGCTGGTCGAAGAGGCCGAGGGTCCCAGGCGGCCCGTCGGACGCGAGCGCGGCAACCAGCCCTTCCCCTTGCTCCCGGCGGATCGGGTCGTCGATCAGGGCCACCCGGCGCTCGAGAATGCGGAGGTTGCCGCTGTAGCGCTCCTCGATCCATTCGATCTCGCCGGTATCCCGCGCGCGGCCGAGCTGGTTAAGCAGCAGCCCCTGCTCCGAGGCGCGCATCCTGAGCTCGAACATGCGCTCCAGCAGGAAGAGATCGGCTTCAACCAGCCGGTCGAAGGCATCCAGCATGGCCGCAAGGCGCGCCGTATCCTCAGCAAGCTCATAGAGGTTGGAGATGACGACCGTCGCCCCCGACGCCGCGTTGGAGGTCAGCGTCTCGGAGAGCGCGGAGAGTTCGCCCGCCGCATCCAGTGTGCGCGCGACCGAAGCGGACAGCGCTGCATTCATGCCGATGCGCGCGGCGACGATCTCGTCCTGCCGGTCTAGGTTGGCCGCCAGCGCCGACACCACGCCACGAAGTTCGTCCACTTCCTGTTCGGGGAAGCCGTAGCCTTCCAGCGCATCGAGCCGGGCAGACAGCAGATCGGTCGTCGAGCGCAGGATGTTGGCCTGGACCCGCCGCTCCACCTGGCTCTCGGCGGTGGCGAGCAGGGTGCCGTGCGCCGCGATCTGCGTCGAAGTCTCGGCGATGATCCGCCCCTCGGCGATCGCCGGCATGGCCTCGTCCACGATCGTCGTCTGGGCGGTGTCGACGTTGCGCAGGACGACCCAGCCGATAACCCCAGCTGCGATTGAGAGAGCCGCCACCACCGCAAACGAGGCGAACAGGCGGCTCGCGATGCCGAAGCGGCCAAACATGGCGAAATTAGAACACCGGTTGGAATTGAAAGGCAATCGGCCGCATCATGCCGACCATGAGATTGGGACGCCTGCCAAGCCTGATCCTCGGCCTCCTCGCGGGCTTCACGTTGACCGCCGGCCCGACGCTGGGGTCCGAGCAAGACGCGGCGCAGAATTCCTCACCCCCCTCAACATGGGCGCTCGAAGCCTGGTCGCCGCCGTTCGATTTCCGCAGCCCGACGACCACCGTCACCTACACCCCCCTCGCCCACGCGTCGCAGAAGTGGCGCATCTGCGCCTCATACCCCCACCTCAAGGATTCGTACTGGCTGAGCGTCAACTATGGCATGGTGGAGGAGGCGAAGCGCCTCGGCGTCGCGCTCCGCGTGGTCGAGGCCGGCGGCTACCCCAACCTCGAACGCCAGATCGCCCAGATCACCGAGTGCGCCCAGGACGCGGACATCCTGGCGCTGGGCGCGGTGAGTTTCGACGGGCTGACCGAGGCGGTGCTCGCGATCAGCGAGGAGATTCC
>JAPOPO010000258.1 GCA_026712885.1 Rhodospirillales bacterium
CGACCGGCCCGGCCGGCGTGCTCCCGATGAAGGCGAGGGTCAACGCCAGCATGCCGAGCAGCAGGGAAGCTGCGAGCATCCACCGGTTGCGGATGCCGGCCAGGACCTCGTGCCCGGCAATGGCGGCGACCGCGGTCACGGCGCGCGCTCCCTCTCGCTGCCGCCGCTGCCGCCGAAGCGCGCGTAGACCGCGTCGAGGCCCGGCGGGACGATCTCGATGTCCTCGACCTCGTCGCCGAGGTTCAGAATGCGCTGGATCAGGGCGCGCTTCTCGCCGGCGGCACAGCGGAGCTCGACCGCGTGATCGTTGATCCGTTCGGACGACCGGCCGTCGAGGGCGCTCGCAAGGCGCGCGCCGCCGCCCGGGCGCACGGCCACGCGGATCGTGACCGCGAGCCCGGCCCGGCGCTTGAGCTCGTCGGCCGTGCCCAGTGCGGCAAGCTTGCCTTCCCGCATGATCGCGATGCGGTCGGTCCCGGCCTCGACCTCGGTCAGCACGTGGGAGGAGAGGATGATGGCGGTGCCCTGGCCGACCAGCACATGCAGCGTCTCGTGGAAGGCCTGGCGCGATTCCGGATCGAGCCCTCCCGTGGGCTCGTCCAGGATCAGCAGCCGGGGCGCGCCCAGGATCGCCTGCGCGAAGCCCAGGCGCTGCCTCATGCCCTTGGAGTAGGTCTTGACCCGCTTGCCCGCGACCCCGGCGAGGCCGACGTGAGCGAGCGCTTCTTCGCAGGCGGTGCGGTTCACCCCTTTGAGCCGACCGTAGAAGCGCATGGTCTCGCGCCCCGTCATCGAGCCCAGGAAGGCGACGCTCTCGGGCAGGAAGCCGATGCTCCGCCTCGCCTCGGTCCAGGCCGCGCCCCCGGGGGCGCAGCCCAGCGTCGCGACCGTGCCGCCGTCGGCCCGCGTGAGGCCCAGTGCCAGCTTGAGCAGCGTGGTCTTGCCGGCGCCGTTGTGGCCGAGCAGTGCGAGCCGCTCCCCCGGCGCGAGGGCGAGCGTCACCCCATCCACTGCCTTGTGCCGGCCGTAGGACTTGGCCACCGCCTCCAGCGCAAGCGCCGGCCTATCCATCAGCCGGCTCCGAGCGCGGGCGGGCGCATGAGCGGGGCGGAATCGATCACGCCGCCCGGATAGATGGAGGGGAAGCGATCGTGTGCCCAGCGCAGGATGCGCACCGACGGGCTGGTGAGCAGCAGTTTGGCCAGCGGGTGGCGCCAGACCACCTGATCGACCAGGTCGTTGGGCCTGTAGGGCACGTCGCCGATGCCGTCGCCGTCGAGGTCGAGGGCGGGATTGTCGCTCCAGTAGTTGCCCACGCCGTCGGCGGACCACTCGACGTGACGCGTGCCGACATACTTCACCTGCGTTGCGTTGCCGATGAAGCCGTTGCCCGCGATGCGATTGCCCTCGGAGCCGGCTGTAAAGTGGATGCCGATGGCGCAGCCCTCGAAGAGATTGCCGCTGAGCACGTTGCGGTTCGCATTGTAGAGAAAGACGCACTTGGTGCGGCCCGCCCGCACGAGATTGCCCTCGATGCGCGACTTGTTGGTGAAGTTGAAGAGGAAGCCATGGTCACGGTCGCCGGTGGAGCGGTTGTCGAACACGCGCAGCCGATCGGAGTACATCAG
>JAPOPO010000015.1 GCA_026712885.1 Rhodospirillales bacterium
CATCGGGTCCGGCGTCGGCGGTGGCTGCATCGCCCACGTTCTGGCTCCCACCGGCGCCCGTATCGCAATCCTCGAGCGCGGCTCGCGGCTGCCGCGCGAAGAGCGCAACTGGGATCCCGAGGCGGTCTACGCCGATGCCGCGTACAGGTCGGACGAGCGCTGGGTCGACGGCAGCGGCCGCAGCTTCCGGCCCGGGCAGTTCTACTATGTCGGCGGCCACACGAAGGTGTTCGGCGCCACCATGTTCCGCTTCCGGCGTGAGGACCTCCAGGCCATGGAGCACGAAGGCGGGCTCTCGCCGGCCTGGCCCATCGACTACGACACGCTGGAGCCCTACTACGCCCGCGCCGAGCGCCTCTTCGGTGTGCACGGCGAGGCCGGCGCCGACCCGACGGAGCCGCCGCGTTCGGGCCCCTATCCGCATCCGCCGCTGCGCCACAATCCGGTGATCGCCGAGGTCGCCGAGCGCTTGCGCGCCCAAGGGCTGCGCCCTTTCCCGATGCCGTCCTCGGTGCAGGACCACGAGGGCGGCGCCTGCGTGCGCTGCAACACCTGCGACGGCTTCCCCTGCCGCCTCGGCGCCAAGGGCGACGCCGAAACCCGGCTCATCGACCCGGTGCTGCAGCACGAGAACGTGGTGCTGCGAACCGGGGCGCAGGTCGTCCGCCTGCGCGCCGACGCGAACGGCCGGCGCATCGTGGCGGCGGAGCTGCTCGACGGCACAGAGATCCGGGGCGATCTCTTCGTGCTGGCGGCGGGCGCGGTCAACAGCGCCGCGATCCTGCTTCGCTCGGTTCACGCAAAGCACCCCAAGGGCCTCGCCAACGCGTCCGGCAAGGTCGGGCGTCACTACATGAACCACAACTGCACGGCGGTCATGGCCATCAGGCCGCTCCGGGCCAACCGGGAAACATTCCAGAAGACGCTGGCGCTCAACGACTTCTATCTCGACGATGGCGCTGGCGGCCCGCCCCTCGGCAACATTCAGCTGCTCGGCAAGATCATGGAGCCGATGCTGCGCGGCGAATCCCGCCGCGTGCCGCGCTGGGCGCGGGTCTGGCTCGCGGCCCACAGCGTCGACTGGTACGCCATGTCGGAGGACCTGCCGCATCCGGAGAGCCGGGTGCGAGTGCGCGACGACGGCACCATCGTTCTCGACTGGCGGCGCACGAACCTGGCCGCACACGCGACGCTGGTTTCCAAGGCGCGGCGGATGCTGCGCGCGGCGGGCTTCCCCATCGTGCTGAGCAAGGCGTTCTCGAAGGAGACGCCCTCGCACCAGTGCGGCACCCTTCGCTTCGGCCACGACCCGGCGGAGGCGCCGCTCGACCCCTTCTGCAAGGCCTTCGATCTCGATAACCTCTACGTCGTCGATGCCTCCTTCTTTCCCTCGTCGGCCGCCGTCAATCCGGCGCTCACCGTCGCCGCCCAGGCCCTGCGGGTGGGTGAGCACATCGCGTCCACCGCGCTGCACTAGGGGGCTCCCGTGACCGACACCCCGATCACCTCGCTCGCCAGCCGCCCCATAGCGCTCGTTACCGGCGGCCGGCGTGGCATCGGCGCGGCCATCGCCGTCGAGCTCGCCGCGACCGGCTGCGACGTCGCCTACACGGACCTTCTGCCGGCAGAGGCCGACGATCCGGTGCGGGCCGGAATCGAGGCGGCTGGCGGTCGCGCGCTCTACGTGGAGAGCGACCTCGCCAATCTCGAAGGCCACAAACCGCTGGTCGAGAGCGTGGCCGACTGGGGCGGTGGGCTCGACGTGCTGGTCAACAACGCGGGAGTCGTATGGCCCCGTCGCGGAGACATGCTATCGACAACGCCGGAAGCCTTCGATCAGGTTATCGGGATCAACCTTCGGGGCACGTTCTTTCTCAGCCAGTGCGTCGCCAAGTGGATGGTGGCGCATCCGCGCGGCGACGGATTCCGCCGCTCCATCGTCAGCATCGGCTCGGTCAGCGCCGAGATGGCGACGCCAGAGCGCAGCGAGTACTGCATCTCCAAGGCGGGGCTCGCCATGGTCACCAAGCTGCTCGCGCTGCGCCTCGCCGACGAAGGCGTGTCGGTCTTCGAGATTCAACCCGGCATCATCCGCACCGACATGACCGCGAGCGTCAAGGACAAGTACGACCGCGCAATCGGCGACGGGTTGAGCCCCATCCGCCGCTGGGGCGAGCCGGCAGATGTCGCGCGGGCCGCAGCGGCGCTGGTGCGCGGCGACTTCGCTTTCGCCACCGGCAGCGTCCTCCACGTGGACGGCGGCCTCTCAATCCAGAGGCTCTGACCGTGCGCGAATACGACTACGTCATCGTGGGTTCGGGCCCGGCGGGCTGCTGCCTCGCGGCGCGGCTCTCCGAGGACCCCGATGTCTCGGTCCTGCTTCTGGAGGCGGGCGGCTCCGACCGGCACCCTTACATCCACGTGCCGGCCGGCTTCGCGAAGCTCACCGGCACGTCGCACACCTGGGGCTATTCCACCGCACCCCAGCGCGAGATCGACGGGCGCGCGATGTGGTACCCGCAGGGCCGGGTGCTGGGCGGCAGCAGCTCCATCAACGCCATGATCTACGCGCGCGGCAACGCCAAGGACTACGACGACTGGGCTGAGACAGGCTGTCCCGGCTGGTCCTATGCCGACGTGCTGCCCTACTTCAAGCGGCCCGAGGATAACGAGCGCTTCCACAATGACTACCACGGCTCTGGTGGTCCCTTGGGGGTCAGCGACCCTGTCCGTCCCTTGCCGATATCTGGTGCATTCCTGCGCGCGGCGCAGCAGGCGGGGCTGCCCTTCAACCCCGACTTCAACGGCGCGGAGCAGGAAGGCTGCGGCTACTACCAGGTAACCAACCGTAACGCCCGGCGCTGCAGCGGCGCCGAGGCCTTTCTGCGGCCCGCGCTGGCGCGTCCGAACCTCACGGTGCAGACGCGCGCGATGGCGACGCGCCTCGTGGTGGAGAACGGGCGCGCCATCGGCGTGGAGTACCGGCGCCGCGGGAAGGCCGCAACGGTACGGGCCACGCGCGAGGTGATCGTTGCCGCCGGCGCCATCGGCTCTCCCAAGCTGCTGATGCTCTCCGGCATCGGCCGCGGTGACGACCTGAAAGCGCTCGGCATGGACGTGGTCCACGACCTGCCCGGCGTGGGTCAGAACCTGCAGGACCATTTCGACGTCTACGTGGTGAGCGAATGCCGCGGCGATTTCAGCTACGACAAGGTTGCCCGGCCCCACCGCACCCTCTGGGCCGTCGCGCAGTACCTCCTGTTCCGGCAGGGCCCGATCGCGTCCACCCTGATCGACGCCGGCGGCTTCTGGTATGCCGATCCGGACGCCAGATCGCCCGACATCCAGATGCACTTCGTGCTGGGTTCCGGCCTCGAGCACGGCCTGGCCAAGCTGAAGAACGCCGGCGTCACGCTCAACTCCTGCTTCTCCCGGCCCCGCTCGCGCGGCTCGGTGACGCTTCGGGATTCCGACCCGCGCACACCGCCGGTGATCGACCCCAACTACTGGGGCGATCCTTACGACCGCGAGATTTCGCTGCGCGGCTTCAAGCTCGCGCGCGAAATCATGGCGCAGGAGGCTTTCCGCCCCTTCATCCTGTGCGAGCGCTATCCAGGTCCGGAGGCGCAGAGCGACGCCGATATCGCCGCCTACGCCCGCAAGGTGGGCAAGACCGACTACCATCCGGTCGGCACCTGCAAGATGGGCACCGACGAGATGTCGGTGGTCGACCCGGCGTTGAGGGTGCGTGGCCTGGAGGGTCTGCGCGTCATCGACTCTTCCGTCATGCCGCAGCTCCCCAGCAGCAACACCAACGCGCCGACGATCATGGTGGCGGAGAAGGGTGCCGACCACGTCCGCGGCCTGATTTGATGGAACACATCACCCGATGACCGCCCTCGCCATCGACCTCCCCGACGAGACCGGCCGCCTCGGCCCCTACGCGCTAAAGGCGCGGCCCATCGAAGCACTGAGTGGCCCGCACCGCTTCAACCGCACGGCCTTCGCCGCGGTGCACGTGGTGGCCGATCCCTTCGCCGCGCAGGAGCCCGGCCTCGGCCCCGCCATCGACTGGGACGCCACGCTGGCCTTCCGCCGCCACATCCTGGACCTCGGCCTCGGCGTCGCGGAGGCGATGGACACGGCGCAGCGCGGCATGGGCCTCGACTGGCCCGCCGCAAGGGAACTGGTCGAGCGCTCGCTCGCCGCTGCGGCCCCGGCCGAGCGCCATCGCATCGTCTCCGGCGTCGGCACCGACCACCTCGCCCCCGCCGAGGCACGCTCGCTCGACGACGTTGTCGCCGCCTACCTTGAGCAGCTCGCCGCGGTGCAGAAGGCAGGCGGACGGGTCGTCCTCATGGCAAGCCGAGCACTCGCCCGCATCGCGGCGGGCCCTGCAGACTATGAAGCCGTCTACGCCCGCGTGCTGACCGAGGCCGAGGAGCCGGTCATCCTGCATTGGCTGGGCGAGATGTTCGACCCGCAGCTCGCCGGCTACTGGGGCGCGGGCGATTTCCCTCCCGCGCTGGAGACCGTGCTCGCCGTCATCCATGCCAACACCGACAGGATCGACGGCATCAAGCTGTCTCTCCTGGACGATCGCAGGGAAATCGAGATGCGCCGGCGCCTGCCGGACGGCGTCAGGATGTATACGGGCGACGATTTCAGTTACCCGGCCCTGATCGAAGGCGACGACCAGGGCCACAGCGATGCGCTGCTCGGCATCTTCGATCCCATCGCGCCTGCGGCATCGGCGGCGCTCGCGGCACTGGCGGAGGGTGACGTGCCAACCTACCGGCGGATCCTGGAGCCGACCGTTCCGCTCTCGCGTCTGATCTTCCGGGCGCCCACCCAGCACTACAAGACGGGTGTCGTGTTCCTGGCCTACCTCAACGGCTTCCAGGAACATTTCGTGATGATCGGCGGCGCGCAGGCGATGCGTCCCCTGCCATACTTCACCGAACTGTTCCGCCTGGCCGACAGCGCAGGCCTTCTGTGCGACCCCGAGCGCGCCGTCGCCCGCATGCGACGCTTCCTCTGCCCCTACGGCATCGAGGATTAGCGGATCGCGCGGGCCAAGGCAGCCGCCCGAGAGACTTTCACTCCCGAGTGCGCCGGATGTAGACCGTCGCTGCCAGCAGGATCAGCACGCCCTTCACCACCATCTGGAACTCGATCGACAGGCCCAGGATTACGACGATGTTGAAGAGCGAGACCAGAATCAGCGCCGCCAGCAGCGCACCGATCACGCTGCCCTTGCCGCCGCGCAGGGACGCACCGCCGATCACCGCCGCGGCGATGCTGTCCAGCTCGTAGCCCTGTCCGGTCCAGTTGTCGACGATTCCGACGTAGCCGACCAGGAAGAGGCCGGCGATCGCGGCGAGAACGCCGGAGATGACATAGGCTGAAATCACGATGCGCTTGACCGGCAACCCGGCCATATAAGCGGTCTCAGGATTGTCGCCGTAGAGCAGGAGTTGCCGTCCGGGAACGCTGCGCTCCAGCATCCAGTGCGCCACGAACCCCACCCCGATCAGCACGATCAGGACCACGGGCACCCCGCCGATATCGCCCGTCGCCAGGAATCGGAAGGCGTCCGGCAGCGAGCCGCTCGGCGCTCCCTTGGTGTAGGCGAAGCGGATCCCCTGCAGCACGATCATCGTTGCCAGCGTCGCGAGGAACGGAGTCACCCGCCGATAGCTGACGAGATAGCCGTTGACGCCGCCCACCAGTGCACCGAGCAGCAAGGCGGCGACGAACGCGGTCGCGGTGTTGTCGAAGACGCCGATGGAGAGCACTGCCGCGGTCGCCATGATCGAGGCCACCGAGAGGTCCAGCCCGCGCACCACGATCACGATCATCTGGCCGATGACGACGAAGCCGAGCGGCGCGGCCTGAATCAGAATATCGGTGATGTTCTTGACGCTCAGGAAGCGCGGCGAAAGCACCGTCGTGACTGCCCAGATCACAATGAGGAAACCCAGAAGCAGCAGGATCTCGCGGGTCTTCCGGCCCCTGACCGTCCCTTTGCCGCCGAGGAGTTGCGCGATCATGACCGCGCTCTCACGACGAACAGCGAGACGGCGACGACGATGATGACGCCCTCGACGATCCACAGATAAAAGTTCGAAACGTTCAGAAAGTTCAGAACGTTGGCGAGAAGGGCGAGCAGGATGACGGCCAGGAACGTGCCCAGCACGCCACCGCGGCCGCCGGCGAGCAGGGTGCCGCCCACGATCACCGGCGTGATGGAACGCAGATCAAACCCGATCCCGGCGCGCGGATCGCCCACGCCAAACCGGCCGACCAGGTAAATCGCGGCCAGTGCGACGATAAAGCCGGAGAGCGCGTAGATCAGCACCTTGGTCAGCCTGACCGGGACCCCGGAAATCGTCGCCGCCCGCTCGTCGTCGCCGATGGCATAGACCCGGATGCCGAAGCGCGTGCGCCAGAGCACGAAGCCCACAAGCAGGTAGGCAGCGATGACGAACAGCGTTCCCCAGGGCAGGAAATCGAAAAACCGGGCGTACACGATGTCTTCGAAGAAGATCGGCACGGAGCCGGACGGCTGCTTGGTGTGGAGCAGCGCGGCGCCGGCCATGATGGTCGATGTCGCGAGCGTCACGATCAGAGGATGAATGCCGGAGAAAGCGACGATCCCGCCCGTGATCGCGCCGATCGCCGTGCCGAGCACGAGGATGCCGACGTAGGCGGCGGCGAAAGTTGCCGGATCGGACCCGGCGAAAGTGGCGAACAACACCGAAAGGAGGCCCAGCAGGCCGGCAAAGGAGAGGTCGATGCCGCCCGACAGGATCACCACCGTCTGGGCGAGCGCCACCAGCGCCAGCGCGACCAGCTGGTCCTGCACATTGGCGATGTTGAGCACGGTGACGAAGCGGTCGGAGGCGAATACGCCGACCATGAAGATCGCCGCGATCAACCCGATAATCGCCAGATGGACTGTCTGGAAGCGGACGGCGCGCGCGAAGTCAGTCATGAGATGGGCGCATACCGCCGCCCGTCGCCGCAGCGGCCACCGCCATGATTCCATCCTCGGTGATGGCATCGCCGAGCAGTTCGGCGACGAACGCACCGTCGCGCATCACGTGCACGCGGTCGCACAGCCCGACGACCTCGATCAGCTCGGAGGAGATGACCAGGATCGCCACGCCGTCTCGGGCGAGACGGCGCAGGGTGCGGTAGATCTCGGCCTTGGTTGCAACATCGACGCCGCGGGTCGGCTCGTCGAGGAGCAGGATTTTGGGGGCATTCTCGAGCAGCCGGCCGATCAGCACTTTCTGCTGGTTGCCGCCGGACAAGGCCGAGATGGGTTGCCCGACATGGTCGACGACGACGCTGAAGCGCTCGACGACGGAACGGGAGCGCTCCTCCTCGTCGCGCGGCGAGAGCGCAAGCGCCCGGGCGCCTTTGCCGAGCGTGGACGCAGCAAAGTTCCAGGCAACCGAAGCGTCGGGGAACAGGCCGTTGGCCTTGCGGTCCTCCGTCAGCATGGCGAGGCCGCCGGCGAGACTGCGGCCCGGCGTCCGCTTGCGGTAATTGGCGCCCGAGAGCGCGACGGTGCCGGCGCCGCGCGCCGCGCCGAAGATCGCAAGCGCCAATTCGGTGCGACCGGAGCCGACCAGGCCCGACAGCCCGACGATCTCGCCCGGACGGAGGTCCAGATCGACCGACGCCGCGCTGCCCTCGACCTTGAGGTCTCGCAGCGAGAGCACTGGTGCCGCGCCGGTCGCCGGCCCGCTCTTCGGCGGGAACAGCTCGCCCAGTCTGCGTCCGACCATGGCGGCGACGACCCTGTCGTGGTCGTAGTCCTCGATCGGCCCCGCGGAGGTGACGTCGCCGTCCTTCAGGACGCAGATGTCGGTGCACACCTCAAAGATTTCATCCAAGCGGTGCGAGACGTAGACGAGCCCCATCCCCTGATTCCGCAGGTCACGCAGAATCCGGAACAGATGGTCGATCTCGCGGTGGGAGAGCACTGCCGTCGGCTCGTCCAGAATGAGCACGCGCGCCCGAGAGCGAAGCGCCTTGGCGATCTCCACCATCTGCGCTTCGGCGACACTGAGCCGCTCGAGCGGCGTATCAGGGTCGAGATCGATACCGAGTTGTTGGAGCAGATCCGCACAATCGCGGCGAAGCCTTCGCCGGTCGACCAAGCCCAGCCGGTCACGCGGCTCCTTCTCCAGAAACACGTTCTCGGCCACCGTGAGCGCCGAGATGGTCGAAAACTCCTGATGAACGACGGCGATACCGGCAGCAATCGCCTCCTTGGGCCCGGCGAAGATGACCGGCTCGCCATCCAGCAAGACATGCCCGGCCGATGGCGTGTAGATGCCGGTCATGAGCTTGATGAGAGTCGACTTGCCGGCGCCGTTCTCGCCGCAGAGCGCAATGTTGCGGCCGGCGATCACCTCGAAATCGATGTTGCGGAGGACCTCGTTGCTGCCGAAGAGCTTTGTCATGCCCCGTGCGGCAAGCACCGGATCAGCCATGTCGCCTTTCCTCCGGGCGGCGGCTTCCTGCCGCGGAGGCGAACGGCCCCCCGGCCGTTAAGGCCAGGGGACCTTCCACCGTCAACGGCGGTCTACTTCGGATAGTCGGCTGAGAAGTTCTCCGGATCGTAGTCGGGGCCGACACCGCTCGACATGATGACCGAGCCCGGCCTGTCCATCAGGGCATAGTCCTTGACGTAGACATCCGCCTGCACCGATGCAGTTTCGGCGCCCTCGGAGACCACGATCTGCTGGTTCACCTCGATCCGGCGTGGAATGCCCTTGCCAGCCAGCACATCGAACAGCAACTCGAAGGACACGGCGCCCATGGCCGGCGGATAGTCGATGCCAACCATCGGAACCTGGTTCTGCACGCTCAGCTGGTACATCGCGTTGAAGTCCCCGCCGGTGTGCGGCGGGATTGAGCCGGCCTCGTAACCGGCGGCGAGGAAGGCCTCGATCGATCCCGAGCCCTGCAGGCCGGAATCGGCCCAGACGCCGGCGATGTCCTTGCCGTACTTCTGGATGAGGGCAGACATGATCGTCTTGCCGTTGGCCGGCGACCAGGACGTGTATTGGACTTCCAGCACCTCGATGCCGGGATACTGGTTGAAGACCTCGTGCGCCGCCTTGATCCGGTTCTCGGCCGGCGAGGCGCCGGCCAGACCGCCCAGCATCACGACCTTGCCCTCGAAGTTCAGCGTCTCGGCCAGCCATTGGGCAGAGATGCGGCCCAGCGCCTGGTCGGATGCCGTGACGAAGGTGATGTAACTGTCCTTGGACGTGACCTCGCGGTCGACCAGGACGATGGGGACCCCGCTCTTGTTCGCCCGGCGCAGCGCGGGATCGAGCGCTTCGGCGGTCGCGGGGCTGACGAGGAGAATGTCGACGCCCTGGGCAAGCAGGTCCTGAATGTCGGCGGCCTGCTTGGAGGGGTTGTCGTTGGCATCGGTGATGATGAAGCGCTCGAGCTTGTCCTTGTTGCGCTCGGCGGCGGCCTCGATGCCGTGCAGCATGGCAACGCGCCAGGGATTGGAAAGACTGGCGTTTGAGAAACCGATGACGTAGGGGCCATCCTTCTTGTGCTCGGCCGCGTCATAGATGTCGACGCTGCCGGGGTTCCACAGGAAGGTGCGGGGAACGCCCTCGTAGTCGGCGCTCGCCGATACAGCGAAGAACATCCCGGCTGCAGCCAGGGCGCATATCTTGAGCAGTCGCATGGTTTCTCTCCCTCTCTTGCGAAGTTTGCGTATCGGTCGGTTCAAAGCAGTCGGGGCCGCCCTCCAACGTGGGCGGCCCCGTTGAGCGGTCCGGTTGGAATGTTAGAGCATCACCGGATTTTTCGCCAAGTCGGGTGGCCCGCCGAACTGGGTGGAAGCGAGATGCGAGGTTGCCGGGACACTCCTGGCCGGGACAAGGCTATTGCGGTTGCCGCGGCTCGGGGCGTCTCGCGCTTGTCATCGATCCCGCGCCATGAAAGGTTCCGTCGCCGCGACGGGAGTAGCGGAGTGGCCCACGCATTGCGGAGTATCGAACTGGTCATATTCGACTGCGATGGAGTCATTGCCGACAGCGAGGTCATCAGCGCCAATCTTCTGGTTCGGCAGCTTGTGCCCTGCGGCATTTGCATCGACACGGATTACGTCTTTCGCAACTTTGTCGGAAAGAGCTTCCCCGTCGTGGCCGACATCATCGGCGAGCGTTTCGGCGTGGCGCTACCCTCCACCTTCGTAGGCGATTACCGCGCGGCGCTTCGAGAGGCTTTCGCGAACAGCCTGCAGACCACGCCCGGATTCCTCGACATGCTGGGACAACTGACCTGCGCCACCTGTGTCGCGACCAGCTCGAGCCCGCCGCGTGTGGCCCATACGCTGGAGGCTGTTGGGCTCACCGACTATTTCGGCGCCGATGTCTTCACGGCCTCCCAGGTGGCGAACGGAAAGCCGGCGCCCGACCTCTTCCTGTTTGCCGCCCGCGAGATGTCGACGCCGCCAGAGCGCTGCCTGGTAATCGAGGACAGTGTTGCAGGCATCGAAGCGGGCCTCGCCGCCGGCATGAAGGTCTGGCGCTACGTGGGCGCATCGCACGTCGCCGATGTCGCGCGCGCGCGCAAGGAAACACCTGCGAGCGTGACGGTTTTTGACAACTGGGACCGGTTTTACGTATTGGCGCCTGAGCTGAGGGCGTGACAGGGCGACCATGGCCAGAACCAACGGCGGCAACCGTCTGGACGACGCGGCCCGGGCCGGATGGCTCTACTACGTCGCGGGCAACACCCAGGACGAGATCGCCCAGAAGCTGGGCGTCTCGCGGCAGTCCGCACAGAGGCTGGTGTCGCTGGCGGTCAGCGAGAAGCTGATCAAGTTCCGCCTGGATCACCCCATCGCACGCTGCATGGAGCTTTCGGCGCAATTGAGCGACCGGTTCGGCCTGCAATCTTGCGAGATCGTGCCCTCGGATCCGGGTGCGCCGGAGTCGATCTCCGGAGTCGCCATCGCCGGTGCAGCCGAGATGCAGAAGCAGCTCGATACGAAGACGCCAAAGGTCGTCGCGGTGGGGACAGGGCGCGTCCTGCGCGCCTGCGTCGAGCGGCTGCCGTCGATGGACTGTCCGCAGCATCATCTCGTTTCGCTGGTCGGTAACACGATGCCCGATGGCTCCGCCACCGCCTACAACGTCGTGGTGCGCATGGCCGAGCGTGTCGGCGGCCGGCACAACCCGATGCCGCTCCCCGTGCTGGTGCGCAAGCCGGCGGAGCTCCCGATCCTGCACAGCCAAGAGCCGGTCGCGAAGACGCTCGGGCTGTGCGCCGACGCTGACGCGACCTTTGTCGGGATAGGCCACATCGACGGTTCGGCGCCGCTTACGGTGGACGGGTTCATCACCCACGAGGAAAGCCGGGCACTCATTCGCATGGGCGCGGTTGGCGAGATCGTCGGCTGGGTCTTCGATTCCAGGGGCAGGCTGATCGAGGGCCTGACGAATGATCGGGTTTCGAGCGCGCCGCTGATGCCCGCAACCCCGCGCCCGGTCATCGGGCTGGCCGTCGGCGAGGTCAAGGTCGCCGCGATTCTCGGGGCATTGCGCGGCCAGCTCATTAACGCACTGGTGACCGACGAAGCGACGGCCGAGGCCATTCTGGCGCAGGCCTGAACAACTTAACCCATTGGACTAAAATGGTTCTCGTGGCTCACCGCCGCGGAGACTGCATTTGCAGTTGACTCTTGGAATCACCTGAATGAATATTTGCCCGGCTCAATAGCAATTGCTCACTGCGAGCATGGAGAGAAAGCGATGAAGATCAAGCTTAGTGCCCTGATGGGCGCCGCCGCTGCCACGTGCCTTCTGGCATCGGCAGCGGCCGCACAGACGTTGACGATCGCCACCGTCAACAATGGCGACATGATCCGCATGCAGGGTCTGACCGATGACTTTACCGCCCAGAACCCGGGCATCGAACTGGAGTGGGTGACGCTGGAGGAGAACATCTTGCGCCAGCGCGTCACCACCGACATAGCCACCAAGGGTGGCCAGTACGACGTCATGACCATCGGCACCTACGAGGTTCCGATCTGGGGCAAGCAGGGCTGGCTGGTCGGCCTGAACGATCTGCCGGAGAGCTATGACATCGATGATTTGCTGCCGGCGATCCGTGGATGGCGAGCTCTATGCCGCGCCGTTCTACGGCGAAAGCTCGATGGTGATGTACCGCACCGACCTGATGGACAAGGCCGGGCTCGAGATGCCGGACGCCCCCACCTGGGACTTCATCGCCCAGGCTGCCCGCGCCATGACCGACAAGGACAACGAGGTCTACGGCATCTGCCTGCGCGGCAAGGC
>JAPOPO010000089.1 GCA_026712885.1 Rhodospirillales bacterium
GCCCTCGGTCACCGTGCTGGAGGTCGAGGGCCTCGACTCCGACGGCGCGCTCAGCGCGCGGCCGGCGCGTTGGGAGGAGCCCGACCCGCCGCCGCCGATTACCCTCGACCCGGCACCCCGCGGCGTTCCCGAACCGGGCGAGGGCGATCGCGTGCTCGCGCGGCTCAGGCCCGCGCCCGACGGCGGCTACCTGGCGCGGCCCATGCGCGTGCTCGATGCCGGCCCCCGCCGGGTGGTCGGGGTCTTCCGCGCCACGGGAGACGGCGGGGGCGTGATCGAGCCGGCCGAGCGCCGCTCCCGCCGGGATCTCGCGGTGCCGGCGGAGGAGACCGCTGGTGCGCGCACGGGCGAACTGGTGGTCGGCGAGATCGAGCCCGGCAGCCGCCTCGGCCTGGCCGACGCCAGGGTGGTCGAGCGGTTGGGCGACGCGGATTCGCCGGGCGCGATCAGCCTCGCCACAATTCACGCTCACGGCCTGCCGATGCGCTTCCCCGACGCGGCGCTGGCGGAGGCCGAGCGCGCGGAGCCGCCGGATATCGAAGGCCGAGCCGATCTGCGGGCGCTCCCCTTGGTCACCATCGACGGCGCCGACGCCCGCGACTTCGACGATGCGGTGTGGGCCGAGGCCGACCCCGCGCCGGATAATCCGGGCGGCTGGCGCGCGCTCGTCGCCATCGCCGACGTGGCCCACTTCGTCCGGCCCGGCAGCGCCCTCGACAAGGCAGCGCGCGAGCGCGGCAACTCCGCCTACTTTCCCGACCGCGTGGTGCCGATGCTGCCGGAGGCGCTCTCCGCCGGCCTCTGCTCGCTGAAGCCCGACGTGGACCGCGCCTGCCTCGCCGCGCATCTCCGCGTCGACGCCGCGGGCGAGCTGCTCGACTGGCGCTTCGAACGCGCGCTCATGCGCTCGGCCGCGCGGCTCACCTATGACGAAGTTCAGACCGCGGCCGAGCGCGGTGGCGATGGTCTGGCGCCTTCGGTCAGTGCCGCCCTCCTGTCGCTCTATGGCGTCTACGCCACGCTCAAGGCGGCGCGGGAGCGGCGCGGCGCGCTCGAGCTGGAGCTGCCGGAGCGCGAGGTGACGATGGCCGAGGACGGCTCGGTGGCCCGCATCGGCTTCGCCCGCCGCCACGACAGCCACCGCCTGATCGAGGAGCTGATGATCGCGGCCAATGTCGCCGCCGCCAGCGCCCTCGAAGCCAAGCGCGCGCCTTGCATGTACCGCGTCCACGACCTGCCCGATTCCGCGAAGCTCGAGGTGCTGCGCGAGTTTCTCCGCAGCCGCGGGATCGCCATGCCGCGCAGCGGGGCGATACGTCCCGATGCCTTCAACCGCTTCCTCGCCCTGCTCGAGAACCCGCGCGATGTCGGCATCGCCAGCCTGATGATCCTTCGTGCCCAGGCCCAGGCCGTCTATAGCCCGCGCAACATCGGCCACTTCGGGCTCGGGCTCAAACGATACGCCCACTTCACCTCGCCGATCCGCCGCTACGCCGACCTGCTGGTGCACCGCGCCCTGATCGACGCCTACGGCCTCGGGGCGGGCGGCGCCGGCCGCACCGAACCGGAAGCGTTGCAGCAACTGGGTACGCATATCTCGGGGACAGAGCGGCGCGCACAGGCTGCCGAGCGCGATGCCGGGGATCGCTACTGCGCCGCCTATCTGGCCGATCGTCTGGGCGCGGAGTTCGCCGGGCGGATCGCGGGCGTGACCCGCTTCGGCGTCTTCGTCTCCCTCGACGAGACGGGCGCGGAAGGCCTGGTGCCGGGGCGCTCCCTCGGTGCCTCCCGCCCGCGGTTCGATGCCCGCCGGCACTCACTCGCGGTCGATGGCCGCGTGCTGCGCCTTGGCGATCCGGTGACCGTGACGCTCCGGGAGGCCGACCCCGTTGCCGGCGGCCTCGTCTTCTCCCTCTCGGCCGCAAACGGCGAGGCCTGGGACCCGGTGGCGGATGGCACCGGGGGGCGACGCGGGAGACCGCGGCGGCGGCGCTGATCGTGTCCCCCGCCCGCACGCGCTGGGACGTCGTGGCCCTGGCCTTCGCGGCCGGCTACATGGTGGGCATGCAGGTCGGCAAGGTGCCGCCGGCGCTGCCGATGCTGGAGGCAGAGCTTGGCCTGCCCCGCGTCATCGCCGGGCTGATCGCGTCGTCCTTCTACGGCATGGGCGCGGTCTTGGGCGTCACCGGCGGCATGCTCGTCGACCGGCTGGGCATCAGGCAGATGGTTTTCGTCGGGGGTGCCGTGATGGCGCTCGCGAGCCTCGCCGGCGGATTTGCGGAGAACGGGGCACAGCTGCTCGCGGCCCGCATCGCCGAAGGCTTCGGCTTCGCCACGCTTACGGTTGCCGGGCCCAAGATGCTCGTCGCCGCGGCCGATGGCTCCGTGCGCCGCTTCGTCCTCGGCATCTGGGGCACCTACATGCCGATCGGCATCGCGCTCTCGCTGGTGATCGC
>JAPOPO010000376.1 GCA_026712885.1 Rhodospirillales bacterium
CTCGCGCTGATGCTGCTGATGTCGAAGTAGGCGATGCCCTGGCCGGTGATGAGCTGCAGCGCGATCATGGTGGCGGCGAACACCGCGATGGCGATGATCGTGCCGCGCTGGCGCGACCAGCTGAAGGGCGGCAGGTAGGGTACGCCTAGCGCGCCCAGCGGCGTCATCGCGAGCCCTCGCCGAGCGCCGCGCGCATGATGCTGGCCTCGGTGATCTCGGCGCCGTTGAGCGAGGCCGCCTTCTGGCCGCGGTAGATCACCATCACGGAGTCGCAGAGGTTCACCAGCTCCGGCACGTCGGTGGAGTAGTAGAGCACCGCCCCGCCGGCGTCCGCGTAGGCCCGCATGAGGGCGTAGATCTCTGCCTTGGTGCCGACGTCAACGCCGCGCGTCGGGTCGTACATGAGCAGCACGCGGCTCTCGGCGAGCAGCCACTTCGCGATGGCAATCTTCTGCTGGTTGCCGCCGCTGAAGACGTTGCAGGGGCTGTAGAGCGCGCGCCGGTCGACCTGCACCATGTCGAGCGCCCGGCCCACGGCCTGCGCTTCCTGCTCCAGGTTCACCAGCCCGAAGCGCACGCAGCGGTCGATGATCGGGAGCGAGATGTTTTCCCGCCCCGTCAGCGCGAGGAAGAGCGCCTCGGTCTTGCGGTCCTCCGGCACGAAGCTGATGCCGATGCGGCTGTTCACCGCGTCCTTCGGCGTCCGCAGCGTCACCCGCTGGTCGCCGATCCGGATGTCGCCTGCGCTGAGCCCGACCATGCCGAAGAGCGCGAGGAAGAGGTCGCGCTGGCCCATGCCTTCCAGACCACCGACGCCGAGAATCTCGCCGGACCAGAGATCGAAAGAGAAATCCTGCACGCCGCCTTCAATGGCCAGTCCTTCTCCGGCCAGGATCGGCGTCTCCCCGCGCCGTTTCGGCTGTGGCGGCCTGGGTGGGAACGTCGCCGCGAGCGAGCGTCCGATCACCAGTTCAATCACGCGGTCGTCGGAGATGTCATCGGCCCTGAAGCTCCCCACCATGCGGCCGTTGCGCAGGATCGTCAGGCTGTCGCAGAAATCCCGCACTTCCTGCATCCGGTGCGAGATAAAGACGATGGTGGTCCCTTCCGCGCGCAGGCGGTCGAAGAGCGCGCCCAGCCACTGCACGTCGTTGCCGGAAAGGGACGAAGTCGGCTCGTCGAGCAGCAGCAACTGCGGCTTGCGAGAGACCGCACGGGCGATCTCGATCTTCTGCTGGGTCGGCAGCGCCAGCGTCCGCACCTCGGCGCGAGGGTCGATATCGTCGAGGCCGAGGTCGGCGAGCGCGCGCCGCACGTGCTGCTCCGATTCGCGCCGCTTGATGTTCCCGCTCGGGCCGGTCGGCTCGTAGGGCAGCAGCATGTTCTGCACGACCGTGAGGTCGCCGATCAGCGAAATTTCCTGATAGGCAGTCTGTATCCCGAGGCGATGGGAATCCCTTGGCGTATGGATGTGTGCGGGGTTGTCGAACAAGGCGATCTCGCCAGCGTCCGGCCGGCTGAGACCGCTCAGGATCTTGACCAGAGTCGACTTGCCGGCGCCGTTCTCGCCGAGGAGCGCATGGACCTCGCCGCGCGGAATGGCGAGCGAGACGTCGTCAAGCGCAACGGTCGCGCCGAACGCCTTGCTCAGGCCGTGGGTCTGGACCGCCGGCGCCTGCTCATCCATTGCCGGCTTCCGTGCGCTGACGCCGACCGGTCATGCCAGGGCGCGGGGCGCAGCGACGAGCGCTGCGCCCCTCACGCCTCCGATCCGGCCGAGACCGGTCCGGCCCGCCAGCGCTGCCCTGGGTTCGCGATCAGCTACCGTCGGGCACCGCGCCGTTCAGCGCGGAATAGACGTCGAGCTCGGGCACTTGCGAATGCCACACGTCGATGAAGTAGTTCGACGGCGCGACGGAGAGCGGCACCGCATTGCAGGACCAGTTCTTCGCCGTGAGCTCGGCCTTGTCCGCCGTGTCGCAGAGCTCCGTCTGCCCCGGCGTAATCAGGGGCATCGGGATTTCGGCGAAGCGCGGGATCTCGGCACCGTCGAACCTTGCCATCCCAAGCTTGAAGGCATACGGCGCGGCCCAGGGCGGAGAGCCCATGGAGGCGCTGCGCAGCCCGTAGGCGCCCTCGGTCGTTCCCGGCGCGAGCTGGGCCACGCGGTGACCGTTGGTGCCGTTGCCCGCGCAGGGCTTGAGCTGGTCGCCGCGGCCCGCGTCCACCTGCATCTGGGTGAAGACATAGCAGCCGGTCTGGGTCCACAGGCCGTCGATCTTGTCCCAGCCGTGGGTTGCGACAATTTCGGTCAGCTTCTGCTTCGCCGTGGCGTTGTTCCACATGCTCGGCGTGTCGGCGATGATCGTGATGTCCGGGAACTCGGCGAACACCGCCTTGGCTGCGGAGTTCCGCCGCAGGTCGACCATGTTGCCGGGGATGCCGCCCATGAAGACGATGTTGCCCTTGCCGCCAAGCTCCTCCGCCAGCCATTCAGCCGGCCCCGCGCCGGCCCAGTCCTGATTGATGCCGACGTGATGGGCGCAGGGCTCGGTGACCTGGGCGTCGAAGGTGATAAAGACCACGTCCCGGCGGCAGGCGTTACGGATGGCGCGGTTGAGCGCCGTCGGCGAGATCGCCCAGGAGACGATGACCTGCGCCCCCGCCTGTACCATGGCGTTGATCTGCTGAATCTGGGTCTGCGCATTGCCGCGCGCTGACTGGATTTCGATGTCTACCCGGTCCTTGTATTCCTTGGTCCCTGCTATCGAGCTCAGCAGGTTGGTGGACGCATCCATCCAGGTGTTGCCCTCGAAACCCAAGCTCACATAGACCTTAACTTTCTCGTCCGCGGTGGCGGTTGCGACCGGCGCCATGCCGCCCGCGAGAAACGCCAGTGCCGCGGCACCGAGCGCTGCATTGCGCAGATATCTTTTCATTTCCGTAGCCTCCTGTTTGTTTCACCGGGCGCGTGCACATCGTTGTTGACCGTTGGCGGACGCGCCTCCCTTTCCGGCACTGCAATCATAGGCGGTGCATTCTCATCGGGACAAGCGGGAGGGAATTGGCCTGGCTGAACCAGGCGGCTCTTCGTGCGCGGCTCAGAATGGCTGCGTGAGCATCGGGAAGCTTTGATCGCAGTTCGTGAGGTCCACCCGCTTGAGGCGAATGCGCAGCTGATCGTCTTCCTGAACGATGGTGTGGGAATAGCGGCCACCGAAGACGCGCTGCGGGTTGCCGGGCCGGTCCTCCACCATCACGAACTTGGAGCGCACCAGCCAGCCGCCCTCGGCCGTCACCTCGTCGAGGCGCACCCCGGAGATGACGCGCACGCAGCTGGACGGCGGGCTCTGGCAATGAATGCGGGGGTGGTTGAGCCGCTGGACGCGGACTCGCATCGTGTGCTTGTCGTCGTAGAAGAGCGACACGTGGTCGCGCCAGTTCTCTTGCTCTGGGTTGGCGGGCACCCAGTAGGTGGCGTCTTCGGTGTAGAGTTCGCACCACTCGTCGAAGCGCCGCTCGTCCAGCAGCTCCGCCTCGTGCTCCAGAAAGCGGCGCAGCTCTTCGAGGCGCACTGCATTCGATCCCGCGACGGCGCGGGAGTCGGCGGTGACGCTCATGCGCCCATCAGGTCGCGCCACGCCTCGTGCTGGGCGCGCTGACCGACCTCGCTGGAGCGCGGTCCGAAGAACACGCCGTCGCCCTCGTCGATCTCGGCACCGAGGCCGCGGGCGACGAGCACCCAGTCGGTGCCCTGGGTCCGGAGTCCTTCCTGGCAGCGCTCGAACGCCTCCATGTCGTCCGACTGGATGAACGAGGCGGCGGCATGCGTCATGTTCACGAAGCGCACGAGATCGTCCGAAATACTATTCGGCGCGCCCACGAGGCGGACCGGCCAGACCTCGACCTCAGTGAAGTCGACCGCGACAGGGCGAATCACCCGCACCGACGTCTGCGCCAGCAAAATGTCGGAGCTCGGGAAGAAGGTCATGCTGTGGCGCCGGTTCTTGAGGATGTCCGCCGTGCGCTCCTCGCCGTAGCGTTCGACCAGAATGGCGCGGTAGTCGTCCCAGTGCCCGCCCGACTGCTCCTTGTCGAAGAGCGAAGCCTCGGAGCTGTGCCGGTTGTTGAGGCCGCGCACGCCGGTCTGTGCCACGATGGCCTCGCCGTTGGGGGCGAAGAACGCCGCGTCGCCGCCCTCGTCGCCTGCGCGGCGCTTGAACTGCCGGCCGTCGGGGCCGACGGTGGACGCGTGGCAGGCCGCGGGGTGGTACATGTCCGCCAGGTTCTCGAGCTGCAGCTTCCAGTTGCCGCGATAGTGATAACGGTGACAGCCGGCGGAAAGCGCCACCTCGCCCTCCGGTGAGCGGTCCACGAGCTCGTCGATGCCGCGCCGAGCTTCCGCAAGATAGTCGAGCAGCGGCTCTACGTCGGGGTTGAAGGACGCGAACACGAAGCCCCGATAACTCTCCACCCGCGGTAGCTGCGCCATGCCGAATTGCTGGTCCGCAAGCGGCTCCTCGGGAAAATCCTGGCGCATCGGCACGCCTGCGAGCGCGCCGTTCGGCCGGAAGCTCCAGCCGTGATACATGCAGGTGAAGACCTTGGCGTTGCCGCGCTCGCGGTTGAGCACCTTGGCGCCGCGGTGGCCGCACCGGTTGAACAACACGCAGATGCCGTCGTCCTTGTGCCGGCTCAGCACCACCGGCTGACGGGCGAGGTGGGTGCAGTAGTAGTCGCCGGGGTTCGGCACCAGGCTCTCGTGGCCGACGTAGAGCCAGACCCGGCGGAAGATTTTCTCCATCTCGATCTCGAAGATCGCCGGGTCGGTGTAGATGGCGCGGTGCACCCGGTCGGGCTGCACCATCGCCCGCAACTCGTCGCTGGTGTAGCCGGCCATCGCTCCCTCCGCCCGGTGCCGACGCGGGGGCATCTTAGACCGGGCGTGGCGTTGCCGGGAGTCAGCTGTCGGCGCCGCGGGCCTTCAGTCGTCGAGCAACGGACCTATTGCTTGGCGTGCTTCGACGAAGTTGTCGGCGAGGTGATGAGCGGCGCGGTAGGCGAGGGCGCAGATTGTGCTGGTCGGGTTGATAGCCGCGCCGGTTGCCATCACGCTGCCGTCGGTAATGTAGAGGTTGGGACAGTCCCAGGTCTGGTGCCACTTGGTGACAACCGAGGTTTCGGAATCGTCCCCCATGCGCGCGGTGCCAAGCAGGTGCCAGGCGGGCGGCGCATAGACGCCGTTCGCGTCGCGGAAGGGATTGACCTTGATGTCCCAGGCATCCATCGCGCCCGCCAGCTCCGCGGCCCGGTCGATGCCGAAGCGCGCGAGCCGCGCATCGTTCTCGCACATGCCGTAGGCGAGGCGGGGCGCCGGCAGCCCCGACGAATCGACCACGGTGTCGGAGAGGGTGACGCGGTTCTCAGGCCGCGGCAGGTCGTCGCCCACGATGAGGATGCCGATGCCGTGTCCGAAGTGCCGGGCGAACCAATCGTGATGCGTCTCACCCCAAGGCGCCATGTTGCCGGAGTGCGAGCCCAGCGCCTGATAGCCCGCGCCGTTCTGCCGCACGATGTGCAGCGTGAAGCCGTTGACGAAGCCGCGTGACGTGTCGCTCTCCGCAAACTCCTCGCAGATCGCGATGGCGGAGATCAGGCCCTTGTGCGCCTCGGTCGGCGCATCGACCCAGCACTCCACCATGCCGAGCGTGTGGTGCATCAGGTTTCGGCCCACCTGATCGGAGCGGTTGGCGAGCCCCTTCGGATGCGCCGCACTCTCCGACAACAGCAGCAGGCGCGGCGTGCCCACACCGTTGGCGGCGAGGATCACGACATCCGCCGTCTGGACATGACGCACGCCGGTGTTGCGCTCCACGTAGACGACACCGGTGGCGCGGCCTGACGCATCGGTCTCGATGCGCTCCACGCGGCTGTCGGTGCGAAGCTCGACGCCCGCCGCGAGCGCCTTCGGCCAGTGGGTCACGGCCATGTCGTTGAGCGAGCCGCGTGGGCAGCCGCTCTGGCAGGCACCGCAATTGTTGCATGCGAGGCGGCCGTCATAGTCCTCCGCCAGGATGGCGCAAGGCATGGGCCACCAGTGCCAGCCGAGCCCGTCGAAGCCGCGTGCCATGACCTCGCCCATGGCGCCGCGCGGGCCGGGCCGGGTCTGAAAGGGGCCGCGCGGCGGCATCGCCGGATCGCCCGGCCAGCCGGAGATGCCGCAGGCTTCGTCCGCCATCTCGAAGTAGGGCGCGAGGTCCTCGTAGGAGATCGGCCAGTCGGGGGCGAGGCCGTGCTCGGTGCCCTTGCGGAAATCCGAGGGGCGATAGCGCGGCCAGGTGGCCGTGTAGATGCCGGTGGAGCCGCCGACGCCGTTCCACATCAGCGTCGTCTCGTCGGTACTGTCCACGGGGTAGTCGTGCGGGTGGCCGCGCACGTTGACGGCAATCGACCAGTCCGTCGCGCGGCGCCATTCCCAGTCCCGGCCGTGATGGGGGCGTTCGGCCGGCGGGAACCACGAGCCCTGCTCCAGGCACACCACCTTGATGCCCTTCCTGGCCAGCACCATCGCCGGAATCACGCCGCCGGGTCCGGAGCCGACGATGACGACGTCGGCGTGGTCGTGGGCCGTGCGCGTTGCCATCAGCCGTCCGCCTCAGGACGGGCCGGTCGCTTCGAGGCGGACGCCGCTCTCCGCGTCGAAAACATGGGCGCGTTCGGGGGCCGGGGTGATCCACACGGTCTCGCCCGGCCGGACGTTCGCGCGCCCCTGCAGCAGCACGCAGATGCGGCGCGAACCCAGGGTGCCGAACAGCTCGATTTCCCGGCCGGTCGTCTCGACCACGTCGACACCGAATGCAATGCCCGCGCCTTCGCCGACGAGCTGCAGGTCCTCCGGCCGAATGCCGTAGAGGACGCTTCGGCCCGCCTCGGCCGCGAGGCTGTCCGTGTGGCGGACCGTGATCTCGCCCTCCAGCGCGATGGTGCCGTCCGGCCCCAGCGTGCCGGGCAGCAGGTTCATCTGCGGCGAGCCGATGAAGCCCGCGACGAAGGTGTTTGCTGGCCGGTCGTAGACGTGCCCCGGTGCGCCGATCTGCTCGATGTAGCCGTCGCGCATGACGACGATGCGGTCGGCAAGCGTCATCGCTTCCACCTGATCGTGCGTGACGTAGATCATGGTCGTCTGCAGCCGCTGGTGCAGCTCGCGGATCTCTGTCCGCATCTGAACCCGGAGTTGGGCGTCGAGGTTGGAGAGCGGCTCGTCGAAGAGGAAAGCGATCGGCTCGCGCACCAGCGCGCGGCCCATGGCGACGCGCTGCCTTTGCCCGCCGGAGAGTTGGCGCGGGTAACGCTTGAGGTAGTCGGTGAGTTCGAGCCCTCCCGCCGCCCACCTGATGCGGCGGTCCTGCTCGTCCTTCGGGATCTTCCGCATCCGCAGGCCGAACGACATGTTCCGGTAGACGGTCATGTGCGGATAGAGCGCGTAGGACTGGAACACCATGGCGATGTTCCGGTCCTTCGCCGCAACGCGGTTGACCACCGTGTCGCCGATCGAAATCTCCCCGGCGGTGATGTCTTCAAGGCCCGCGATCATACGAAGGAGGGTGGACTTGCCGCAGCCTGACGGCCCGACCAGAACGACCAATTCCTTGTCCGCGATCTCGACGTCGATACCGTGGATCACTTCGACGGGACCGAAGGACTTGTAAATGTTCCTGACTTCGACGTTGGCCATGACCTGCCCCTATGTCCCGTCGTCCGCCGGACCGGCGCCCGCCTGGCCCCCGCGCTTGCTGCCCGCGCCCTTGGCGATGGCGCCACGGCCGCTTGCCACGGCGTCGTCCCGGGTGATCGTTTCCGGCGCCAGCGGTTCGGAGGGCAGGGGTGTGAGATCGAGGCGCGTCACGTCTTCCGTCCGGACATAGTGGCCGCGCCGGTGCGCCGGCGCCTGATGCGGGTCGGTCTCGTCGAAGGGCGCCATGGCGTAGCCCGCAGGCTGCGGCGCGTCGTTGTAAACGTGCCCAAGCGAGCGGACGGCGCGCACTACAGCGGGGCTCTCGTAATAGGCGAGGTAGGTGATCATCCGAAGCGTCTCGAACTGCTCCGGGTGATCCGCCTCGAAGCGGCGCACGACGTCCTGCCGCTCCGTTGCGCCCAAGGGCCCGAGCGGCCCACCGCAGGCCTCGATGGTCTCGGCAAGGTCGTCGAGAGCGGCCTCTCCCGACTGCGCCCCCAGCCGATCCGCCACCACGCCGTGAGTGCCGGCGTCGCTCGCGGCCGGGAAGCGCCCGTCGCCCGGCACCAGAACATCCACGAGCTCTCTCAGCATGGCCGCGATCGCGGCGGGATCGGTCGCCATCGCTACCTCGTGCTCCCTGCGGTCAAGCCGCGGATGAGCCAGCGCTGGAAGAACATCGCCAGCAGGTAGACCGGCACGATGCCGATCAGCGACGCGACAGACATCTGCCCGTAGCGAAGCTGCCGGTCGCCCTGGTAGAGCGAGAGGCCCACCGGCAGGGTCTGTGTGCTCTCGCTCCGGGTGAGGAAGGAGGCCAGGAGGAATTCGTTATAAGCCAGGATCAGGCAGATGATCCCGGTGCTGATGATCCCCGGCATGAGCAAGGGCACGGTGATGCGGAGCAAGACGGAGCCGTAGCCCGCGCCGTCGATACGGGCGGCGTCCTCAAGCTCCTCCGGTAACCGGCGCACGAAGCTCGAGAGCAGCCAGAACGCGACCGGTAAGTTCATCACGCCGTAAACCAGCGCCATGCCGAAGAGCGTGTTCACCAGTCCGATCGAGCGCAGCAGGAAGAAGAGCGGGAAGAGCGCCACGATGGGCGGCGCCACATAAGTTGCGAGGATGAACGCCGGCAGGAACTTGCCGCCCACGCGATAACGCACGATGGCGTGAGTCGCGGGCACCGCGATGACCAGCGTCACGAGTGCGCCCAGGGCGGCGGCCACGATCGAGTTGCGCAGGTAGGTGCCGACGGCGACGGAGTTCCACGCGTCTGGGTAATTCTGCCAGAACCACTCCTCGGGTACGAAGCCGCCGCTCGCGATATCCGGCTGCGTCTTAAACGACACCATGAGCATGAAGATCATGGGGAAGATGAAGAAGAGCACCACCGCCGCGGTCCCCGCCCAGCGCGCCAGGGTCCAGAGATCGACCGGCGCGTCTGCGAGCCAGGTGCCGCCGTCGAACTTTCTGACGCGGGTGGCTGTCACGACAGCCTCTTCTCGGCGATGTCGTGGGCTGTGGTGAAGGGGATAGTGACGAGACCCACCACCACCGCGAACATGAGCGTCTGCGCCGCCGCCGCGCCGATGTCGAATTGCTGGATCGCGACCCGGTAGATGTAGAAGCTCGAGACGGTCGTCGCCTGGCCCGGTCCGCCGCCGGTCAGCACGAAGACGAGATCGAAGACCTTGAAGGCGATGACGAGCTTGAGCACAGCGATGGCGAGCAGCGCCGGCCCCAGCATCGGCAGCGTGATGGACCAGAACATCGCAAGCCCCGATGCGCCGTCGAGCTTGGCCGCCTCGTAGATGTCTTCCGGCAGGGTCTGCAGCGCAGCGTAGGTCATCAGCGCGATGAAGGGCGTCCACTGCCACACGTCCGCGAGGCAGACGAAGGGGAAGGCCATGGTCGGTGAGCCCAAAAAACTCACCGGCTGGCTGAAGAGCGCCATATCCATGAGGAAGCTGTTGAGCCAGCCGCCCTTGGGCATAAGCAGGAGCTGCCACATGACCGCGACGGTGATCGGCGGGGTCATCAGCGGAAGCAGGATGAGCGTGCGCAGGATCTGCCGGCCCTTCACCGCACGATCGAGGAGGAGGGCCACGACCACGCCGAGGACGACGGAAACCAGGGTCGTCATGAGTGCGAAAATGGCGGAACGGAAAAGGGATGCGGTGAATTTCGATTGCCCGATGGCATCGGTGTAGTTCTCGACACCGACCCAGCCGCGGAACAGAGTGCCGAGGTTGGAATCGGAGAAGGAGAGGAAGATCAAGTAGATAAACGGATAGACGGCGAAGACGATCAGTCCGCCGATAAGCGGCATCACCACCGCCCAGCCGATCATCCGGCGCCGGTCGACGCTCAACACGCCGGACCGGCGCCCGGCTGCCTTGGACCTTTCGAGCGTGTGGTGCGGCGCGGTGTCCAGCTCAGCCATAACGGGAGGATAGGGCGGCCGCAGCCAGGAGGGTCCCTGCGCGTGCGGCCGCCCAGCCCATGGCTATGCTAGCCGAGGATGTCCTCCCAGGAGGCCTGGGCATCGCCCATGGCCTGCTCGACGGTCTTGTCGCCGGCCATCATCGAGCCAAGCTCGTCCGTGAGCGACTGCATGAGCTTGGGCGATTCAGGCTTCGTCGGCCACGGGAAGGCGTCGTCGATGGCCTGCTCCACGGCGTCCGCCTGCAGCGGCGCGAAATCGCGGTAGGCGGGCATCGCCGAGCGCCGGGTCGGGTCGACGCCGGTCGTGTTGTCGGTGAGCACGCGCACGTGGAAGTCCTTGCTTGAGGACATGCGCACGAATTCCCACGCCATCTCGGGATTGTGCGAGCCGGACGAGACGCCAAATGACCAGCCTGCGTTCATCGCCGGCCGGTTGACGGTGTTGCTGCCTGCGACAGGCATGGGCACAACGCCCCACTTGTCGACGATCTGGCTCTGGTTGGCATCCTGCGCCCAGGTCCCGAGATCGGTCCAGAACTCAATCATGGCGGCGCCCCCGCTCAGGAATACCGGGATCGAGTTGCCGAACTCGGTCTCGAGCGGCGTCGGCACCGCGGAGGGTCCGGCCTCAAGCATCGTCCGTGCGGCGCCGATTGCGGCATCGCTGGTTAGCGCCGGCGCGCCATTGGCGTCGAGGAAGTCACCGCCGTAGCCGCCCAGCCGGTTCGCGTAGGTCGAGCAGAGGATGATCGGGAACTGCTTGCACATGAGGAGCGCGCCGTAGACGCCGTTGGCGGCCTCCGCATCCGTCACCGCCTTGGCGACGGCGTTGTACTCGTCCCACGTCGCCGGCGGCTGTAGCCCGTTCCGGTCGAGAATCTCCTTGTTGTAGAAGAGGACGTGCGTGTCGCCGTCATAGGGCAGGCCGTAGCGGCGGCCTTCCACCAGAGTGTAGGTGTCGTAGAGCGCGCCCAGGAAGTCGGCGGGGTCGATGTCGGCCTCCTCCGCCGCAATGCGATCGGTGATGTCGGCGAGCACGCCATCACGCACCAGGGCTTCCTTGTCGACGTACCAGTACTGGAAGACGTCAATGTCGTTGGTGCCTGACATGACGTCGAGCGTCGACTGCGCGGTGATCTGGTCGTAGGGGACCTTTACCCCTTCAACCGTGGCGCCGGTCAACTCGGTGAAGCCCTCGGAGAGCGGCTTGATCGAGCCTGCGTGTGGGTTGATGATCATGAAGCGCAGCGTCTCGCCGGACCAGTCCGACGCCTGTGCGCGTCCCGAAAACACGCCTGAGCCTGCCGCGGTTAGCGCAGCCGCGCCTGCCGCCGTACCCTTAAGAAAAGACCGGCGGGGGAACGCTGCTCCAGGCCAGGTTGTCTTGTAGTCGCCCATCGATTGAATCCTCCTCGTGAGCCGTGTTCGGTCGTAGTTGCGACAGGATGTTGCCTTGCTTCCCTCAATAGGGGAAGCACGCGCAGCCATCAACTCAAAAGGGGATACAATGTGCTTTCGGAGGCGTCTGAACCGATCAGTTGGTCAGACTGCCTTGACGTTTCCGCGAAAATTTCGTGAATGTCGCTTGCGGTCGCGCAGAAGAACGCGGTGTCAGTATCCATCACCGGGAACGGGAACGGATGGGTAAGGGAGACGGCGGCGCAGAGGCGAACGCCGATGGAGGCAGTGCTGCACTCGAAGTCGAGCTGACGCTTGGCGGCGATCCCGCCGCCCTCGATCGCGGTTGGCGGGCGGCCGTTCCTGCGAAGGGAGTCGGAGCCGCGAAACGGCTGCGCAGCACCTATTACGATACCGGAGACTTTCGCCTGCGCCGGCGCGGCTTCACGCTACGCATCCGCGAAGACGGCGAACGGCTGGTCCAGACACTAAAGTCGGATGGGCCGACCTCGGCCGCTGCCGTGCTCAAGCGCAACGAGTGGTCGCGCACGGTCAAGAAGCCCGTGCCGAGCCTCCCAGTCGCGGCCGACCCGGCGGTTCGCGATGCGGTGGGGCCGTTACGGCCAGCAGAGCTGTCACCGGCGTTCTCCACCGATGTCATGCGGCGCACCGCCATGGTCGAGGTTGCCGCGCCGGATGAAGGAACGGCCCTGATCGAACTCGCTCTCGACAGCGGAGAGATTCAGGCGCGCGACAGGCGCGACGCCGTCTCTGAGCTGGAGCTGGAGTTGATCGAGGGGCCAGCGAGCGCGCTCTACGAGCTCGCCATGACGCTGCATGCCTCGGCGCCGCTTTGTATACAGACTGCGAGCAAGGCCAAGCGCGGCTATGTCCTCGCTGGCGGGGAGGGCTATGCCGGCTACAAGGCGCCGGCGCTCGCGCTTGCGCAGGGCATCTCGGTTAACGAGGCCCTGGGTAAGATTTTTCGTGCGTGTGCCGGTCAGTGCGCCGCGAATCACGATGCGGTACTGGATCGCAGCGATCCGGAAGGCGTGCACCAGTTTCGCGTCGCGCTGCGGCGGATGCGCTCTGCCCTCGTGGTTTTCAAGACCGTTCTCCTGCGCAAGCACGTTGCCTGGCTGGAGCGTGAGGCGAGCCGTCTTATTGACTTGCTCGGCCCGGCGCGCGATTGGGACGTTTTCATCGACGAAACGCTTGCGACTGTTCGGGCCGTCCGGCCGGAGGACGAGACTCTACAGCGTCTTGCCGAAGCGGCCGAGGTGGAGCGTGCCCGGGCCTACGAGCAGGCAGAAGCGCTGCGCGCACCCGACTACACGGAATTCCTGCTTCGCTTCGGCCGGTGGATAGAGACGGCGGGCTGGCGTGAAGCGGCGAACCATGCTGCGCTCGATCAGCCGCTCGCGCATCTTGGGGAACGCCTGCTCGACAAGCGCCACAAGCGCGTACTGAAGCGTGGGCGCGACTTCGAGCAACTGTCGGACGCCGACCTGCATCGGCTCAGGATCTCACTCAAGAAGCTGCGCTATGCGGGTGAGTTCTTCGCGGCTCAGTTCCCCGACGGTAAGCCGCGCACTTATATTCGGGCATTGCGTCGGCTGCAGGACGACCTCGGCCAGCTCAACGACGCCGCCGTTGCCGAGCGTTGCCTGAAGGAACTCCTCGACAACCAGCGGAAGAGCAACCATCTCGCTACGCTTGGTATTGGCGCAGGGCAGGTGATCGGTTGGCACGCTCGAGCACGCGAGGAAACCCGCAACCGTCTCACCGAGGATTGGCACGGATTCTCTGCCACCGAGCCCTATTGGCGCGCCGGCGCGGGCGAGTTGCACGGCTGACCCTGTCGGAATCCGAAGCATCCGCGTCGCATCAAGGCCGATATGCGCGAGCCCTCTGATGGTATGACCGGTGGGGAGGGGAGATAGGGTGGCACTTTAGGGGTGCCCACGCCGCCTCTCTCGAAGCCGGGAGAGTTCCGCCATGCCTGAGATCATGAGGGACGAAGGCGGAGCGAGCGCCAGCAAGACGCTCCCAGGCCACGCCAGGGTCGTCGTCATCGGCGGCGGCGTGGTGGGCTGTTCGATCCTCTTCCATCTCGCCAAGTTCGGCTGGAAGGACGTGATCCTGCTGGAGCGGGAAGAGCTCACCGCCGGATCGTCGTGGCACGCGGCCGGGATGATTCACACGCTTTCGTCGGACCCCAACATTTCCCGCCTGCAGGGCTACACGATCAATCTCTACAAGGAGATCGAGGAGACCTCGGGCCAGTCCGTCGGCATGCACAACACTGGCGGCTTCTATCTCGCCTCCACCAGGGACTGGTACGACTACCTCAAGCGCGAGCGCTCCAAGGCGCGCTACATGGGGCTCGACCAGGAGTTCATCTCGCCGAAGGAGGTCGCGGAGCGCCATCCTCTGATCGACCCCAAGCACTACTACGCCGCACTCTGGGACGAGCTCGACGGCGACGTCGACCCCTCCGGCGCGACCTACGCCTTCGCCAAGTCTGCGCGCGTCCACGGCGCGCAGTACTTCACCCGGACTCCGGTGGTGGAGACCAACCAGCGGCCGGACGGCTCGTGGGATGTGGTCACGCCGCGCGGCACGGTCAACGCCGAGCACATCGTGAACTGCGGCGGGCTCTGGGCGCGCGAAGTGGGCCAGTTGGCGGGCGTCGCGCTTCCGGTCCAGCCGATGGAGCACCACTACCTCATCACCGACACGATCCCC
>JAPOPO010000159.1 GCA_026712885.1 Rhodospirillales bacterium
CGCGCGTTCGAGCGCCGCCCTGAACGAGCTGTTGCTGCGCATCTCGGCCGGCGCGTACTGCAGGTCGAACTCGATGGAGAGCGTGTCGGCGGGACCGCCCGACCAGCGCCCGTAGTGTACGCCGCGGCGCTGGCCGAGCACGGTGAAGGCATCGCCGTCCTCGAGCCCGGGTGCGGGCGACTCGGAGCCTCTCCTCTGCGCGGCCTCGATCAACGCCCGAAACCCGGCATCGCCGGCTTCGGACTCCGTCACCTGCAGCAATTGCCCGGACACGGCTTCGAGGTTGCGGCGGCCCCAGTGATCGAGAAGATCGTCCGCTTCGACATTGTTGCCGGCGCGCAAGGACACGCTCAACCCGCCGCCTTCGTGCGCTTGCATCGCTGACGGGGGGGCGGCGCTGGAGACGGGCGTCGAGGGTACCGAGGAGGGGGCGGCGGCAGGATCCGGATCTCCGGTGTTCGGCGCGGATTCCGAAGCCTGCGTACCGGCGTCGCCCACGGTCGCGGGGGCCAGACTGCGCGGATCGCTTGTCTGTCCGGTGCCGCCGCAGGACGCGACGAGAATCGCCAAGGCCAGCATCGACGCAGTGGCCGTCAGTCGCCGGTGGATCCCACCCGGAAGAGCATTGGGGACGTTCTGCATACCCCGGGCTGCAGGGCCGGAAACCGGTGTGCGGTTGCTGCCCCGGGACCGGTCGATTGCAGCCCTTTCTGCTGCGCGTCGCATGTCGAGCGTCGAGGACGGAACGGAAGCGCACCTGTTCGCCGAAGTTCCGCCGCCGGGCGTGCCGGCCGGCGATCGGGCGTGCGCCGCACCGTGTTCCCTCCCGGCATGGACGCTTCGTTCCATATGCCCGTACCGCCCTGGTTCCACCGCGTTCCGCATGCCGCTCATTCGATCTCTCCCTGGGTATCGACGCCGCGCAGTCGAAGATCCCGCTGCACCCCGACGCAACTCAAGTTGACGCCCTGGCGGCGCGCGCCAGCCTCGCCGCCTCCACTTCATGGCACCCGCCAGCGGCAGCCGCCGTCATTCGTGGTCACGGCAGCCCCGCCAACGTGCCGTTCCGACTCAGGCGGCCGCCCGTTTCCACTGAAGGTTCGCAGACGCACGACCGGCCGCACTTGCAAATTCCTCAACCGGGCCGGCCGGCACCGATGGTGCGTTGCATTCCGATCGCGCCGCGCCTTGCCGATATTGCCTTTCCTCTTGCCGGGACCGAGAATCTCCCGGCGCCCGCATGGGTCGGCGAATCCTGATAGAACCCGTCCATGCGTGCCGGATGCCTGCCGACGTCCCGGCACGGAAACCTCCTCAGCGCCGGTCCTGCGCCGCCGTCCGGCGAGACGGCGCCATAGGCGGCCCGTGACTATCATGGTCACCGGCGGCGCCGGGTTCATCGGCGTCGCGCTGGCCGGGCGGCTCGTCGCGGCCGGCCAGCGTGTGACGGCCATCGACGACTGCTCGACCGGCAAGGCGGAGCGGCTGGGCACGGGGTGGCCCTGCACCTGGCGGATATCGCGGCGGGGGTCTCGATGCGGCGGCGTTCCGCTCGGCTGCGCCCGAGGCCGTGGTGCACCTGGCCGCGATGGCGACCATCGCTGGTTCGATGCGCGCACCGGCCGGCATACGGCACACGGTCCTGCGTCTCGGCAACGTGTACGGGCCCGGCGTGGACGCGACGGGCGGGAGCGGCGGCGCCGCCGCGTTCGACGGCAAGCCGCCTGCCGTATGCGGCGACGGCATGCGGACGCGCGACTACGTCCATCTCGACGACATCGTCAACGCCCGCCTGCGCATCCTCGACAGCGGCCAGGATGGAGTATTCAATCTCGGTACGGGTACGCAGAAGACAGTTCCGGAGGTATTCGAGACCGTGGCCGGGCGCGGCCGGGAACCGGGGCGTGCCGGCCCATGGCCCGGCGATCCTGCCTTGATTCCGCGCACGCGGCGTGCCTGCTCGGCTGGACCGTGTGCGTGCGCGTGCCGTTCGCCGAAGGCGTCGACGGCACGGTGCAGGCGCTTGCCGAAGCCCGCGCCCGGTGAGCCCTGCCGCCCTGTTGTCACCGGCCATTCCTCACACCTCCGCCCGCTTCTTCGGGTAGAGCGCGGTCCAGTCGGGCGGGGTCAGGTTGAGCGGCGGGTATCCGCCGTCGCGGGTCACGTCGGCGATGATCCGGTCGACGAAGGGGAACATGATGCGGGGCGCGTCTTGGAAAGCGAAACGCTCGCACGCTGCGGCCTCGATACCGGGCATCTCGAACAGGCCGGCGTAGCTCACTTCCGCGATGAACAGTATCTCGGACTCCTGAAGCGCGGTCGCGGTGATCGAGAGCACGACCTCGTACAGCTCGCCGCGCCGGCGGACGTCGATGCCGACCGATATGTCGAGGTGTAGGCCGTCCTTGTCGACCGCTGCCGGCGCACCGGTGTTTTCGAACGACATGTCCTTGATGTAGCGGCTGTGCAGCGTGATTTCCGCGCCGCTCTCCGCAGGGCCGCTCTCCGCAGGCCTGCTCTGTGCAACGGCGTTTTCCGTACCGGCATCGTCGGCTTTCGGCGTGTTCATCGTCCTTCCCGTTCTCTGTCGATGTTGACCAGGCAGTGCGCGCAATCTCCGAGTTCGAACGCGAGCGGGGTGACGGCGCAGCAGCCGGGCTTCATCCGGGCACACACCTGTCAGCGCCATTTCGGACCCGGGTACCATCCGACCAGGGAATAGCGGGTGCCGCGGGTCACCGCCGAGACACCGTGCATGACGAGCGAGGGAAATATCAGCAACGTCCCCTGCTTGCGGACGACCTCGGCCGGTGGTTCGGTCCCGACCTGGTGCATCCGGAATTCGCCGCCGTCGTAGTCGTCCGGATCGGACAGCTGCACGATCACGCTCAGCTTGCGCTGCGTCAGCCTGTCGCCCGCGACCAGGCCGGCGTCCTGGTGGGGACGGTAGTAGTGGCCGCCGCCGTCCGCGTCGGCGCGGTAGATGCTGAACTGCAGGACGCGCGCGCCCTGGCGGTTGTAGTCGATGCCGAACCACTCGTCGTTGGCCTCGTCCACGCAATAGTCCAGAAGCCTGAAGATGTGTTGGAACTCCGGATCGAAACGCTGCAGGAAGACCACCTCGCCGTGCCGGATGTCCCTGTTGACCGCGTATCCCGCATCGAGGCCTACGGTGCCGGCTTCCGGTTTCCTGCGGAGGCCGGCCTCGACGATGGCCCGGCACTCCTCCGCGCTCAGCAGCGTTTCGTAGTTTGCCCATTCGCCGCGCATGCCTGGCGGCGCGCCTAAACTGCTGCCGCAGCGGCGCACACCGGCATCATGGTTCCCCGCGGCCGAATTCGGCCGTGTACCAGGACGCCAGGGTGCGCCGCATGCCCGCGGCGACCGGACTCACGCCGTGCGCCATCGAGGAGGGGCAGGCGATCATCTTTCCGGTCTCGGGCGGCACCTCGATTCCCGGATCCGGGAACACGGTCGCGCCGCCCTCGCATTCGGTCAGGCAGAGGATGCTGGAACAGAGCCGGTGCTCGAAATGCGGCGCCAGGTTGTCGCGGTGCGCGTTCATGCCCCGGCCCTCGCGCCAGAGCACCAGATCGGTGTACCCGGGACAGAGCCTGCCGCCGCCGCGCAACCTGTCGCGCAACAGCGCGGCGATGGCCCGCCGCGCACGGTCGACGATTGCGTAGCTGATCCGGCGCCAGGAGAAGAAGGGCTCGGCATTCTCCCTGCCCAGCCGTCCCACGTTGCCATCGAGGAACCCGGGACAGGACGCGGCACGCGCCGGCCGGCATGAAGCCGCGTTCCGCGATCATGGGGATCATGGGGCCATCGCGCCGTAGTGGGTGCGCCAGCGCCCGCCCACCGCACGGCCTTCGCCGTCCAGCCACGCCTTGGTCGGCCCGTTGGCGTGGACCACCGCAGGCCAGCTTTCCGTGCAGCCGTTGTACAGAAGACCGCGGTCCTCGTCGGCGCGCACGTGCTCCAGCGCACCGTTCAGGCACTGGAACACCCGGCAGCCGTAGTCCAGCACCATGCCGTGCGCGCCCGACAGGAAGCGCCTGGTGTAGTAGCCCTGGTCGTCATCGCCGTCCGCGACGGGGTCCGCCACGATGCGCAGCAGGTCGCCTGCCTTGCCGATGAAGCCGCCGGAGTTGAGGAAGCGGTATGGGCTGCCGTCCGCCGCCGCCGGGTATCGCTCCGCGCACCCCCCGTCCGGCCAGCAGAAGATCTCTGCGGCGAACAGCGGCGCCTCCCCGGCCGCCTCCCGCCACGACGCCAGCATGTCGCGCGCGTGACGGGTCACGATGGTATCGTAACCGTCCACGAACAGCACCGGCTGCTCCGGCGGCTGCTTCTCGAGTGCGGGGCGCAGCAGGTTGATCTTCTGCCCGCCTCCCGGCCCGATCGCGATATCGCCGCCGCGCCACGGCAGCCCCAGGCCGAGCGGCTCGATCCCGAGGCCGTATCGCCGCCCGGACTCGAGCAGCCGCGCCAGCTCGGGCTTCTCTTCCGTGGCCACCGTCAGGCCGGCCAGGGCCGGCGACGCCTCCC
>JAPOPO010000013.1 GCA_026712885.1 Rhodospirillales bacterium
GGCTTCTCGCAGGCGATGCCGCGCAGCCGCTTGCCGCCCTTCACCGCCTTGTGGATCGCCTGCATGGTGGCGACGCGGGTGTCGTTGGGCGAGAGGATCCAGAGCGCGTCCACGTCCTTCGCGGCGATCAGCTTGTCGAGCGACGAATGAGCCGTGCAGGGCCCGAGGCCGAGCTCGTCGGCGCGCTTGGCCAGCGCGGCGCGGCTCTCCTTCGTCGGGCTGTAGACCCCGGTGATGGCGCAGTTGCGCACGCCGGTGAAGGATTCGAGGTGGAAGCGCGCGATGAAGCCCGCGCCGATCATCCCGATGCGGAGCGTCTTGAGCGGCTTGCGCTGGGCCATGGTCTTTCCCTCCCCTGCTACCGATGCGAGCCGGCATTATGACACTTGATCCCGAGACGCCACAGAAAGCCGGTCAGACCACATTGTTGTTCGGCGCGGGTGTTTGACGCCGATCTTCACTGTAACCTATTGATAAAGCTAAATACTAGGGGGTCACGATTCGACGCTTAACAACAATTCTGTGGGGCCAATGCGTCGCACCGTCCGTCTATGTCCGCCCATATCCGGCTATGTCCGCGAATTATTCCGATTTAGTGGTCATTACGACCCAACTTCAGGGTGTGTACATTGTAGTCGCGCACCAGGGCGCGGCGGTCGTCTGCCGAGACATCCAGCCGGTCGATGTGGCCCCTGATGCGGAAGCCGGTATCCGGAATTGAGACGGGCGCTTGGGCGTCCCAGGGGATTGCCCCAACGGACCTGGGCTCCATCCCGCCGAACGGGACCTCGCCATAGGCATGTGCGCCTGCGAGGTCTCCGTCGCGGAAGGCGAGCGCCCGGCTGCACAGCGCGCGCGCCTCGTCGAGCGTGCGGCGCCAGATCACGGGCGGGGGTACGGCCTGATCGCTCTTCCATTCTCGTGCGACCTCTGCGGCGGCCCCGTCTACAGCGGCGGCGATCCGTTGGTCCGAAGCGTTGGCGAGGCCGCCATCCGCCTCCAGCGTCCGCAAGGCGCGGTCGAGGGTGTAGTGAACGAGATTGCCCATGGCGAGCGCGTCGAGCGTCAGGGGATCGTCGCTGCTCTCCGGCGCATCCCAGCGCAGCCCGTAGCGCCAGACGAAGCCCAAGGGGTTGCGCAGGAGCATGCGCAGCGAGTTCGCCGATTGGGTGCGCTCGAGAATGGCATGGATGAGCGGATGGTCCGGGCGGACCGCACCGTCGTGGGGCGTGATCTCCGCGCGCAGCCAGTCGAACCAGCAGCCCGATGCTGAGCGCGCCTGGGGCAGGCTGCGGAACTCTTCTGGCCGCGCCATGAGCCGGTCGGTCTCGCTGAAGGCGTGCGCGGGCACGCGGTTGCGCGGCACGTACTCCTCGCTCGCCTGCACCTGGAGCAACAGCGTGCTGCGGCCGAGCAGCCGGCCTTCCTCGTCCCGGCGGGCGCGGGACAGCACGATCTCGCTCCCCGTCGTCGCAAGGATGGTCGCGAAGTCTCGTCGGTCGGCGGCGGCGACGGGCAGCGGGTCGAGCTCGGCCGTCGGCACGATGTGATCGGAGAGGAGGCGGTCCTCCGCCAGGGTGCGCGGCCAGCGCGCGGAGTTGAGGCCAAGCAGGCGCACGAAGCGCCGGGGCTATGCCGCGAGCGCGCTCGCCGGCATCCAGCAGGCCGAGACGCAGGCGTCGAGGCCGTCCTCCTGCTTCAGTGTCTCCAGGGTGAGGTCGAGCGATGCGGCCGGGCCGGCGGCGAGCGCCTTGCGCCAGATCGCGCGCACCCGCGCATGCAGCAGCGTCTCTCCGGCCTCCTCCGCAGCCTCGATGCCTCGGGAGAGCAGGCCGACGATAGCGGCGAGCGCCGCGCCGTGGTCTTTCCCGTCAAGCCGGCGCCCGGCCATCGGCCCGTCGATCACGCGCGTCCAGGCCTCGGCCGACGAAAGCGGCGAATCGGTCGGCAGGATACGCGGCCAGCCCTCGGGCAGGTCCGCGAACGGGCCGGGATGGGCGCGGAGCAACGTGTTCAGCCGCCGCATCCGCGTCTGGGAGAGGCCGCGCAGCAGGATGTCCGCGAGCGCCGCAGCCGCCTGTCCCTCGCGGCTCGCCGTGACCTTGACACCGTGCACGAAGTGCAAGTCGAGGCTGGCGACAGCGCGGAGCGAGAGCAGGTGGTCGTCGTAGTCGGCGGGCGTGGCCGAGGCGATGACGATCTCGGCAGGCTCCGCCCGGCCGGAGGCGAGAAGCTGCCGCGCCCAGCGCATCGCCTCGACCGCCTCGTGATAGGCCGTGGCCGCGCTGACGGCGGCAACCTCAGGTGTTCGCGCCTCGTCCCGCACGATCTCGATTGCCTTGCCATCGAGCCAGCCGGGCACTGGCCGGGGCCCCGCGATCCAGCGCACCGGCACGTGGCCGGCGAGCGCGTGCAGCAGAGGCCGCCACACGGGCGATAGCTCAGTGATGCCGACGATCTCGATGGGCCCGAACAGCGCCGGCGCATGTTCCAGCCGCGCGCTCCCCGCAGCGACGAGATCGCTAGGACGCATCATCGCCGGCGGCAGCGCGTCCACGACCGCCGCCTCCAGGCTGGCGATGGACTGGAGGCGCGGATGCTCGCCGCCACGCGCCTGAAGGTCCACGCCGGCCCGCCACGCCTTGCGCAGCGTGTCAGCAGCGGCGTCCACCATGCCGGGCAGCGCCTTGATCCCGTCGAGCTCGCCCAGCGCCGTCTCCGGCAGAACCGCCGTAATGGCCTCCCGCAGCGCATCGTCATCGACCGGCTGCGCCAATCCGCCCGCGAGCCGCGCCGCCAGCTGCTCGAAGGTCATGATCTGCAGCCCCTGCCGCCGCCCCCGCGCCGCCTCCAGCCGCAGCTCCCGCATCCTAAGCAGGCTATGGGTGATTACCGCGTGGCGCGTGGTTTTCTGCAACTTCGTTCCTTATCTTCCGGCTTCCAATCTGGAGTTCGATTCTTTAAGAAAGGTTTTTCCTGTCTTGATTCGGTTAAATCGTGTTCACAAATCATAAAGTAGTGGTTCCACACCGCCATTATCTCCTCGAACGAATAAATTGAATCCAAACTGCTTACAGAGTGGCAGCATGCGATTCTTCATCTTACGGGCCACTCTGCGAATGCGGCCGTCCGCACCCCCGGTATTGTTAGCCTTGTAGTAGCTCGCCCAAGAATACAAATCGATCGAAGCTCCTTCCAACCAACTGGCTTCCTCACTATATCCAGCGATCCAACATACATTACTACGCTCGAGAAGAAAATAAACCGTATCTGCATTTTCTGTGAGACAACTGCTAAGATATAAGCCGGTTATGCTGCGATTGGACAACATGTTCCCAAGACGAGTTCGGCTCACTCCATTTCGATCCTTTCGCTCTGCACCGCATATCCCATCTTCCCATCCATGTGCTGCAATGTATAGATTCCGAATATACTCTTTCTTTGACACGCGATGAATTATTTCCTTGAGGGAGGGAGCATTGTTGAACATTTCATAATGGTACGCGTCGGGATTGTCCCTTTTTATCGTTGCGATAATCTCAAATAGGCCTCGTACAGAGGTATTTCCTTCTTCCCACCATCGGCTTTCCACGACCGCAACATCTAGCGCACCTGTCATCGCGTATTCCCTTCAATACTCGGTAGAATTCCAGTCACCCCATGATGTCTCGAGAGGCCTGAGCAAATGTCCGCTAACCGCTGGCGAAGGCGGGTGGGGTGTTCGACGGTGACGCTGTCGCCCCAGGTGACGAGGTGCCAGCACATCTCGTCGATGCCGCCGGCGGTGAAGCGGACCGTGAGCGTGCCGTTGGCATTCTCCTCCATCGCTTGGCTGGGGTGGAAGAGGAAGGCGGCGGCATCGCGCTTCGCCTCGGGCGTGAAGCACAGCACGACGTCCACCGGCTCCTCCTGGAAGGTGCCGAAGGAGCGCCGCGCATACGACTCCAGATCGAAGCCGGGATTGCGCGCGAAGCTCTCGCTCGTCACGCGGGCCTCGCTCATGTTGCTGAGCCGCCACAGCCGCATGTGCTTGCTCTTCCAGTCCGTCCGCCCCACCAGGAAGGGGCGATTGCCGTAGAGCAGGCCGTAGGGCTCGATGCGCTGGCTGCTGTGCCGGCCCGTGGACTGCGACAGGTAGCGGACCTCGACGATGTGGCAGGTGGTGATGGCCTCGCGCAGGCGCGCGAGCAGGTCCCTGAGCGTCGCGATCCCCGCAGGCGGCGCGAGACCGAAATAGGTGCGGAACGCCGCCTCGGCCTGCGCCGGCGAGAGGTAGTCGAGCGCGACCTTGAAGACGAAGCGCCTGAGGGTCGCCGCATCCAGATGCTCGCCGAAGTTCGTGGTGCAGGCGAAGGGCAGCGGGTGACTCTCCATCCAGGTGAGCATCTCGTTCACCTGGCTCACCTCCCAGGATCGCTCGGCGCCGCGCCGGTCGGCGAGCAGCGAGTCGGCCTCATCGAAGATCAGGAAGGCGCCTGTGTCTCGCGCCTCGGCGAAGGCAGCGGCGACCAGCTTCTCCGTCCCTCCGACCCACATCGACTTCAGGTCGGAGGCCCGCTTCTGCATTACCTCGATCCCCATTCTCTCGGCGAGGTAGCGGACGTAAGCGCTCTTGCCCGTTCCTGGTGGGCCCTGCAGAGAGAGGGAGAAACGCCGCTCGCCGCTGGCCGCCAGGCTGTCCGCCAATACGACCGGGTCGGTATCGGCCCGGATCAGGGCGGGGTCGAAGAGCGGCGGTGCCCCTTGCGGCGGCGCTTCGCACGAGAGCACCCGGGAGAGGCCGCGCACCCCCAGCCGCACCGTGTCGATACCACCCCCTGCGATTTGAGCCGCGGCCGTCGCGCCGGCGGCCACGCCAGGGGTCGCGGCGAACTCCCGCGCCAGCGCGTGCGCCTCGTCGGGCCCCGCCTCGATCCCGTGGTGCTCGAGCTGGCGCTTCCAGACTTGCTCCCTGACTGCGGCGGTCGGTGGGCGCAGCTCCAATGCGAACATCATCCGACGCAAGAGGGCCTTGCTGACAGCGCTCGCGTCGTTCAGCACCCAGAGCGTCGGCGCCGGCGCCCGCTCCAGCAACCGGTGCATGTACACCTTGGAACCGCCGCTGCGCGAACCGGAGAAAAACGACTGCCGGAAGAGCGAGAGGCCA
>JAPOPO010000012.1 GCA_026712885.1 Rhodospirillales bacterium
CATGTTCTTCACCAACTTCGCCGAAGGCCACTTCAACGTGGACATGTTCCGCCACGCCATCGAGCGGATGGGCCCGGCCGAGTATCTGGAGACCTCGTATTACGAGCACTGGCTGCACGTCTACGAGACCGTGCTGGTGGAGCGCGGCGTGCTGACCCAGGCCGAGATCGACGAGAAGATCGCCAGCCTTCGCGAAACGGGAGAATCGTGATGCCAGCGCTGACGCCTGAGATAGTCCCGGGTCTGGTCGCCGGCGGTGCGTCATGCCGGATGGATGTGGACGTCGCACCGAAGTTCAAGGTCGGCGACACGGTCAAGGCCCGCGACATCAACCCCGTGTCCCACACCAGGCTGCCGCGCTACATCCGCGGCAGGACCGGACGGATCGCGCGCGATCACGGCGTCTTCGCGTTCCCCGACACGTCGGCCGCATCGGGCACCCACAGCGACCCGCAGCACGTCTATAGCGTTCGCTTCGAGGGGAGCGAGCTCTGGGGCAACCACGCGAACGCGAACGCCTGCGTCTATATCGATCTCTTCGACGATTATCTCGATAGCGCATGAGCAACGCGCAATCGGCCGACGACCTGCCGAAGCTTCCCTGGGAGGCTGAAGACGGGCCGGTCTTCAAGGAGCCGTGGGAGGCGACCGCCTTCGCCATGGCGGTTCGCCTGTCGGAGGCCGGCAAGTTCACTTGGTCGGAGTGGGTCGACTACCTGTCGGCGGAGATCGCGGCGGCGAAGCGGAGCGGCGATCCCGATCTAGGCGATCGCTACTACGAGCACTGGCTCAGCGCGCTCGAGAAGCTCGTGATCGACAAGGGGCTCGGTTCGGAGGCGGAGCTTGCCGGCCTCAAGCACGACTGGACCGAGGCGACGATCCACACCCCCCACGGCCAGCCCATAGAGCTGAAGAAGCGCGCGGCGGCCGATTAATTCGTCATCCCTCTTGCTCGCTCCCCGAGCGAGCGGCTAAACGGGCAATCGGGCTTCAACGACATGCGCTCATTTGCGAGCGCTTGGGCTAGACCGTGCTGGCCGTCGCGTATCGCGGCCTCGATCAGCGTGCGGTGGACGATGTCGCGCTGGGCGTGGCTGCCGCCGAAGGCCTGGGCGCGGTAGCGCACCGGCATCATCACGTCCACCGTCTCGCCATAACGCCCGGCGCCGAAGGCGCGGATTCCACGCACGATGGGGAGCCCCACCTCGCGGGTCATGCGGGCGTTGCTGCCCGTCCCCTCCGCCTCGTTCGCTGCCGCCTGTTCCAGCGCGTCGGCGGCCTTGTCCCGGCCGGTCGCGACGTAGGCCATCATCGCGTGCATGTCGTTGAACGCGTAGAAGCCATGCTCGCCAAGCGCCTCGTAGGTCGCGGCCAGCGTCTCATAGCGATCGCCCGTATCGATCCCGCGCAGGCGGAGGCGCCAGAGCAGCGCGGCGGCATCCAGCATCTCGAGCTGGATTTCCGAGGGCTCGGGCCGCAGCGCGCCGTCGTAAATCTCCAGCACCCGGTCGAAGCGGTCGTTGTCGAGATTGAAGAGCGCGACGTGCCACCAGTTGTGAAAGGCGAAGCCGTTGTCGTCCTGCGCCCAATGGGCCCGGCGCCCTTCCATGAAGGCGATGCCCTCCTCCTGCCGGGCCTGCATCTCCATGATGTGGCAGACCGCGTGCTGCGCCCAGCAGTCGTCCGGCTCCAGCTCGATGGCCTGCCGGCCGGCGTCCTCCGCCGCGCCGTAGTCCCCGCATTCCTCCAGGCCGAATGCGGCCATGCCGAGCAGGAAGCCGTATCCGGGGTCGTCCCGGGTGTAGGCCGGAAGCGCGCGGGCCACGCGGCCGCGCAGATTGTCCCGATTGCCGAGGAAGAAGTCGGAGAGATGGCCGACCTGGAGCGCCACCACATCGCGCGGCTCGTCGGCGACGACGCGATCGAGCCGTGCCGACATCCCCTCCCAGTCGCCGGCGGCCCAGTCCGCGATCGCCGCGATGTGGGCCCGTTCGCGCTCCGTCGCCGCGCCCGCGAGCTCGTTGAGGTGGCCGAGGCTCGCCTCGACCTCAGGGAGCACGGTCTTCTCCCAGAGCATGGTGTGCATCTCGGCCCGGAAGATATGCCCCGCCACGAAGTCCGGATCGTCCGCCAGCGCCCGGTCGACGGTCTCGACCGCATCGCCCCGGTAGCACTGGAACTGGCGTATCGCCGTCTCCAGAAATTCCAGGCTCTTCGGGTTGGTCGCCGATGTCGGCACGCCACGCGCGTCACTCAGGGCCACGGGATCTGTCCTCTTCGTTGTCGATAGCCGAAGCGAAGCAAGCCAGCATTTGGACGATCCGTCCAGCCGTTTCGGGTCGACGGCTGCGCGCGTTCACGCGGTGCTCGTGCGCCACGACAGACTCGCGGCCAACGCGGCGGCGACGGCGAGCGCGGCCGCGGCCAGCAGCGACGGCACCAGGTAGCTGCCGAGCGCATCGAAGAGCACGCCCGCAAGGGTCGGGCCCACCATCTGGCCCAGCCCCCAGGCCGCGGTCATCAGCGCCAGATTGCGGCGCGGGTCGCCGGCCGAGCGGTGGCGGGCCTCGATCAGACCGATCGCCGTCAGTCCGACGAAGGTTCCGCCGAGCAACCCGGCCGCGAGCAGGATCAGCCAGATGCCGCCGCCCAGCACGCTGAGCGCAACGCCCACCGCCTCGACCAGGCAGCCGATTGCGAAGGCGCGCTCGTTGCCCCAGCGCCGCCCGGCCCAGCCCCAGAGCGCCACCGAGGGCGCCGCCGTCAGCCCGACGCAGAGCCAGACCCAATGCTCCGCCGGCTGCAGCACGGGATCGGCGCGCACCATGTCGGAGACGAAGGTCGCGGTGATGACGTAGCCGAGACCGACCAGGCCGTAGGCGAGGATCAGCCGGAGCAGGCCGCCGTCGCCTGCGTCGGTTCGGATGCTCCGTGCTGCCTGCGTCGGCGCGCGCGGGCTTGGCAGCAAGAACGCGACCGGAATCGAGAGCGCGAGGCAGAGCACTCCGCAGAAGAACCACGGGGCCTGCCAGTCGCCGTCTCCGGATGCCGCCGCCGGCACGGCCAGGGAGGAGATCGCGATGCCGGTGCCCACGCCTGCGTACATCACCGCGGCCCAGCCTTCCCGGCCGGCGGCGGCGAGCCGGTCCATCACCAGC
>JAPOPO010000347.1 GCA_026712885.1 Rhodospirillales bacterium
CATCTTGTCGCGGCGAAGGTCGAGGAAGCGATAGCGCAACCGCACTTCCTCGCCATAGTCCTCGTCGCTGTTCACCTGCAGCGGCAGCGGCTCGGCCCTGCCGAGCACAGCGATCTCGCGGATCGAAACCTCGACCTCGCCGGTCGGCAGCGACGAGTTCACCGTCTCGGCGTCGCGCTCCACGCATTCGCCGGTGATCGTCAGCACCGTTTCGTTGCGCGCCGCATCAAGTACCGCGAAGGTCTCCGCCCGGCTCGAATCGATCACGCATTGCGTCAGCCCGTAGCGGTCGCGCAGGTCGACGAACAGCAGGCTGCCATGGTCGCGCTTGCGGTGGACCCAGCCGGAGAGGCGGACGGTGCTTCCGACATCGGCGCTGCGCAGCGCGCCGCAATCATGTGTGCGGTAGGGGTGCATGGGTTTTGGGCTCGTATCGCAAAGGTGGCGGGGGAATGGAGTGAGCGGGGCTGGCTTGTCAAGCCGCGGGACCGGGCTTATGAGCCGGGACCATGCCCTCCTCGACATTGCCGACCCCCGACCCGCGCCTCATCGAGGCCCAGGCGGACCTCGACGCATTCTGCGCCCAGTTGCAGGAAGCGGACTATGTGACGGTCGATACCGAGTTCATGCGGGACGCGACCTACTGGCCCAAGCTATGCCTGCTCCAGCTTGCCGATGCGGAAGCGGCGCGGGCGGTGGACACGCTGGCGCCCGGCCTCGACCTCGCGCCCGTCTGGCGGCTGCTGGCCGCGCCGGTGCCGAAGGTCATGCACGCCGCGCGCCAGGACATCGAGATCTTCTTCCATATGGGCGGCGTCATCCCGGAGCCGCTGCTGGATACACAGGTCGGCGCGATGGTCTGCGGCTTCGGCGACCAGGCGGCCTATGACACGCTGGTGAAGCACTTCGCCGGCCGGCGGATCGACAAGCGCGCCCGCTTTGCCGACTGGGCGCGGCGCCCCCTTCCGGACCGGCAGATCGACTATGCGCTCGCCGATGTGACCTGGCTGCGCGCGGTCTATGAGGGCCTCATGGCGGAACTCCGCCGCAACGACCGCGCTGACTGGGTGGTGGAGGAAGAGGCCGTGCTGCTGGACCCGGAAACCTACCGGCTCGAGCCCGACCGGGCCTGGAAGCGGCTGAAGACCCGGAGCACCGATCCGGCATACCTTGCGGTGGTGCAGGCCGTTGCGGCATGGCGCGAGCGCGAGGCGCAGCGGCTGGACCTGCCGCGCAACCGCGTATTGCGCGACGACGCCCTGCTCGATGTCGCGGCCCAGGCGCCGGGGGATGCCAAGGCCCTGGCCCATTGCCGGGGCGTGACGCAAGGCATGGCGGCCGGGCGGCTCGGCCCGGGCCTGCTGGCGGCCGTGGCGGAGGGCAGGGCCGTCGCGCCCGAGGACCGCCCGCAGCCGGCGCCGCAGAGGGAGCGGCCCAGGGGCGTCGGTCCCGCAATGGAACTGCTGCGCGTGCTGCTGAAGGCGCGCGTGGAGCATGAGGGCGTCGCGCAGAAGCTCGTTGCCAGCAGCGAGGACCTCGAAGACCTGGCGGCCGG
>JAPOPO010000062.1 GCA_026712885.1 Rhodospirillales bacterium
ATACGCGCGGGACAGCTTCGATACGCTCTACGCCGAATCCGCGACCTGCCCGAAGATGATGTCCATCGGCCTGCACCCCCGCATGCTCGGCCGCCCCGGCCGGATCGCGGGGCTCAGCCGCTTCATCGAGCACGCGCAAGCCCACGAGGGCGTCTGGTTCGCGACCCGCGAAGAAATCGCCCGCCATTGGCTCGAGGTGGCGGGTTAGGGAGGGGACTCAGGCGGAGAGGGCGGCGACCGCGTCCACCAGCGTGCGGACCGCGTTGACGGAGTGCGTGAAGGCTGTCTGCTCGTCGGTATCGAGGGCGATCTCGACGATGCGCTCGACCCCGCCGGCGCCGATGACGGCCGGCACGCCGACGTAGAGGCCGTCCACCCCGTACTCGCCGTCGAGCCAGGCGGCGCAGGGCAGCACGCGCTTCTTGTCCTTGAGGTAGGCTTCGGCCATCTGGATCGCGGCTGACGCAGGCGCGTAGAAGGCCGAGCCGGTCTTGAGCAGGCCCACGATCTCGGCGCCGCCGTCGCGGGTGCGCTGCACGATCTCCTCCAGCCGCTGGCCTGAGAGCCAGCCCATCGTCACCAGGTCGGTGAGCGGGATGCCGGCGACGGTGGAGTAGCGCGGCAGCGGCACCATGGTGTCGCCGTGGCCGCCGAGGACGAAGGCGGTCACGTCCTCCACCGAGACCGAGAGCTCGTCCGCGATGAAGTGGCGGAAGCGCGAGGAATCGAGCACGCCGGCCATGCCCACCACGCGGGCATGCGGCAAGCCGCAGGCCTCCCGCAGCACGTAGACCATCGCGTCGAGCGGATTGGTGATGCAGATGACGAAGGCGCCCGGCGCGTGAGTGCGAATGCCGGCGCCGACCTGGTTCATCACCTTGGTGTTGATCGAGAGCAGGTCGTCGCGGCTCATGCCGGGCTTGCGCGGCACGCCGGCGGTGACGATCACCACGTCCGCGCCCTCGATCGGTGCGTAATCCTGGGCGCCGGTCAGCGCCGCATCGAAGCCTTCCACCGCGCCGCTCTGCGCGAGGTCCAGCGCCTTGCCTTGCGGTACGCCTTCGACGATGTCGAAGAGCACGATGTCCCCCAGATCCTTGAGCGCGGCGAGGTGGGCGAGCGTGCCGCCGATATTGCCCGCGCCGATCAGCGCGATCTTGGTTCGTGCCATGGGGAGTTCCTGCGGTTGAGTGGTGGCGCCGACGGTATCAGCGGCGGGCGACCATCTTCTTCTTGATCTCGGCGATCGCCTTGGCCGGATTCAGGTGCTTCGGGCAGGTGCGGGTGCAATTCATGATGGTGTGGCAGCGGTAGAGCCGGAAGGGATCCTCCAGCTCGTCGAGCCGCTCGCCGGTCGCCTCGTCGCGGCTGTCGGCGAGCCAGCGGTAGGCCTGCAGCAGGGTCGCGGGCCCCAGGTAGCGATCGCTGTTCCACCAGTAGCTCGGGCAGCTGGTCGAGCAGCACGCGCACAGGATGCATTCGTAGAGGCCGTCGAGCTTCTCGCGATCCTCCGGCGCCTGCAGCCGCTCGGTCGACGACGGCGGCGCGGTATCCGTCTTCATCCAGGGCTCGATGGAGGCGTACTGGG
>JAPOPO010000215.1 GCA_026712885.1 Rhodospirillales bacterium
CCCGCTTGACCGCCGGGTGCTGCGACAGGTTGAGGTAGTCGTTGCTGCAGAACGAGATCAGCGCGCGGCCGTTGCGCTTCACCCCGACCGGCCCGCAGGGCGCGGTCTCGTGAACGGTGCGGCGCAGCTGGCGCGCCCCGAGTGCGGCGAGCTTGTCCTCGGCGAAGCGTTCGAGCGTATCCATGCGCACTCCCGCGCCGAGGCGGCGGTGCCGCGCGTGTGCCCGCTAGAGTTCCCCCTCGCGGCGCAACATGCGGATGGTCTCCCGGAAGGCGTCGACAGTGACGGGGAGGTCGTCGGCGGTGTTGGCGGCCGAGGCCATGCCGCCTGGCCAGCCCTGAATGTCCACGCCGTTCACCAGCAGGCCAAGGCGAATCTTGTTGACGAGCTCCGGTGGGCGCTGCTTGAGTTCCGCGAAGTCGATCTCTAGGGGATCGAAGGCAGACGGCGTGATCGCGCGCCCGCGCGGGTTCATGAAGAGGTGGAACGAGGAAAAGGTGCCGTAGACCGACCAGGGCACGCCTTCGTCCTCCAGCACCCCATTGAGCCCGGCCCGAAGCTCGGCGCCAAAGGCGGACGCTCTCTCGCAGGCATCCGAATCCCGCACGATGGTGAGTGCGGCCGTGCCTGCGGCGGCCGAGACGGGGTTCGCGTTGAAGGTGCCGGGGTGAAAGATCTTCTCGCGGCCGCTCTCCTTGGCCGCATAGAAGTCCAGGTCGTCCAGCATCTCCTTGCGCCCGGCCACGGCGCCGCCCGGCAGGCCGCCGGCGATGATCTTGGCGTGGGTGCTCATGTCGGGTGTCACGCCGAAGTAGCCCTGTGCACCGCCGGGGGAGACGCGGAAGCCCGTGATCACTTCGTCGAAGATCAGCGCGACGCCGTGCTTCGCCGTCAGCTCCCGCAGGAAGCCGAGAAACTCGAAGGCATGGGGCACGAGCCCGAAGGAGCCGCCGGTGGGCTCCAGGATCGCCGCGGCGATGTCGTCGTCGGCCTCGAACGCGGCGCGTGCGGCCGCTTCGTCGCCGGGCGGCAGCAGGATCACCTGGGACGCGAGGTCGGGCAGCACACCCGCCGTCGGCGCGCCGTCGAAGTGAGACATGTAGCCCGATGTCATGTGGTCGTGCCAGCCGTGGAAGTGGCCCTTGAAACGCACGATCTTGTTCTTGCCGGTATGGGCACGGGCGAGGCGGAGCGCCATGTGGGTCGCCTCGGTGCCGGAGGAGGTGAAGCGCACCCGCTCCGCGCAGGGCACCAGCTCGCGCACGATCTGCGCCCAGCGCACCTCGCGCTCGTGATTGGCGCCGGGGTGCGTGCCGTCCGGCAACGCCTCCTGGATCGCCGCAAGCACTTCCGGCCGGCCGTGGCCGAGCAGCAGGGCGCCGTGGCCGCCGGCGTAATCGACGTACTCGTTGCCATCCCGGTCCCACTTGCGCGAGCCCTCGGCCCGCGTGACGTAGATGCCGTAGGGCTGCATGTGGCGCGCATCGTGGACGATGCCGGAGGGCAGAATGTCCCTGGCCTCGGCCGCCAGCGTTGCCGAGCTCGGCGTCTTCGTCAGATAGGCCTGAACGATGCCGGAATTCGAGGCGAGCATGCCGGCGCCCGACGACGCTTCCGCCTGTGGTGTTGCTGCGCTCATGTCATGTCCTATTCGATGTAGGGATCGACCGCGTCGCGCACCGCCTTGGCGACCGCGACGGCGCTCGGCGTGTCGGAGTGGACGCAGATCGTCTCCGCCTTGGTCGGCACGTCCTTGCCATTTACTGAGCGGATCACGCCGTCCCTGACCACGCGCATGATCTGATCGACCGCCTGTTCCGGCGCCACCGACTTGTGCTCGCGCGTAATGATGCAGCGGCCCTCGTCGTCGTAGTCGAGGTCCGCGAAGATCTCCCACACGACATCCGCGTACTTGGGCCAGATCGTCTCGTGCATGGTGCCGGTGGTGCCGTACATGGGCACGCCGAAGACCTGCGCCGCCTCGGCGCAGGCGGTCGCCACGTCCTCGTCGATCCAGGCGGCGCCGTAGAGCGCACCGTGGGGCTTCAGGTGATTGAGGGTCATCCCCTCCATCTCGAGGAAGCCCTTGAGCGCGCCGCACTGGTAGATGATGGCGTCGCGCAGCTCCTTGCGGTCCATCTTCATGTAGCGGCGTCCGAAGCCGTCCCGATCGGGAAACGACGGGTGAGCCCCCACCTTCACGCCGTGTTTCTTGGCGAGCACGACGGTCTCGTGCATCACGCCCGGGTCCGAGGCGTGGAAGCCGCAGGCGACGTTGGCCGAGGTGATGTAGGGCATGATCGCCTCGTCGTCGCCGCAGGTGTAGATGCTGTAGGCCTCGCCCATGTCGCAGTTGATGTCGATCCCCATCGTCTCCCCCGCCGTTCCGTCGCTTTTCCGCCCGCAGTCACGGCCTCGTAACAAGGGCTGTCGGTCAAACGTAGCAGGATTGTTTGCCAATCTCGATTCCGTAGCGCGCGACCTCACCTAGCCCTGTGCCGATCCGTCGGCTTTTCGCTCTGTGGCCGTGTGGTTATATGGCAAACGAGTCGGAACCCGAGTCGCAATGAATGCGCCCGCCGATGCCGTGACCAAAATTGGTCGTCGAGTCACGCGTGAACTCGACCGGTTGAAGAAGTATCGACTGGCAGCCGGGCTCCTTTCGTTCGCCGGCCTCGTGCTCGGCACACTTCGCGATCTGGCGCCGATCATTGTGGTGGTCGCAGTGTTCCAGGTCGCGGTTCTGCGCCAACCCTTCCCTGATCTCGGCGGCATCATCGGCGGCCTCGTGCTCGTGATGCTTGGGCTCGCGCTCTTCATCAAGGGCCTGGAAATGGGCCTCTTCCCGCTCGGCGAGAGCCTGGCCCAGGGTTTCGCGCACAAGGGCAGCCTGTTCTGGCTCCTCGTCTTCGCCTTCGCGCTGGGCTTCGGGACCACGGTCGCAGAGCCTGCGCTGATCGCCGTAACGGCGGAGGCCGCCCGGGTTGCCGCCGATGCCGGCGTCGTCGCGGCAGATGCAGACGCCATGGACACCTACGCCCTCGGGCTGCGCTACACGGTCGCTGTCTCGGTCGGCGTCGGCATTACGCTCGGCGTGCTCCGCATCCTCAAGGGCTGGCCACTCCACTACTGGATCATCGGCGGCTACGTCATCGCCGTCGGCCTCACCTTCCTCGCGCCGGACGAGATCGTCGGCATCGCTTACGATTCCGGCGGTGTCACGACATCCACCATCACCGTGCCCATGGTGACGGCACTCGGCGTCGGCCTCGCCACGGCGATCCGCGGACGCAACCCGCTGATCGACGGCTTCGGGCTCATCGCCTACGCGAGCCTCACGCCCATCATCTTCGTGCTCGTCTTCGGCATGGTGTTCTAGGGGCGCGCGCCGTGGAACTGCTCGCCCGCATACCTGCCGTCAGTTTGGACACGGTGCGTGACGAAGCCCCGCTGATCGGCCTCGTGCTCTTCTTCTACATCGTCGTCCTGCGCCGGCGCCCGCCGAATCCGGGCCGCGTCGTCGTGGGTTTCGTCTACGTCACCATCGGACTCGCGCTCTTCCTCATCGGGCTGGAGAAAGCACTCTTCCCTCTCGGCAAGACGATGGCGGCTCAGTTGACCGACCCTGCGTTCCTCGGCCTCGCGGAGGGCGCGACCGCGCACTGGCTGGACTATGGCTGGATTTACGCCTTTGCCGCAGCGATCGGATTCGGCACCACCATCGCGGAGCCGTCGCTCCTGGCCGTCGCCGAGAAGGCCGGTGCCGTCTCCGGCGGGACGATCAAGCCCTGGGGGCTGCGCTTGGCGGTTGCCGTGGGCGTTGCGGTCGGCGTCGGGTTGGGGGCTGTCCGCATCGTCATGGGGCTGCCGCTCCACTATCTGATCATGGCCGGCTACGCGATCGTGATCGTCCAGACGATCTTCTCTTCGCGCAACACCATCCCGCTCGCTTACGATTCCGGCGGTGTCACCACCTCGACCGTCACCGTGCCGCTGGTCGCCGCGCTCGGTCTCGGCCTCGCCGCCAACGTGCCGGGGCGCAGCCCTCTCATCGACGGCTTCGGGCTCATCGCCTTCGCCAGCGTTTTTCCAATCATTGCCGTGCTTGGCTACGCCCAGCTCTCGTCGGCGCTCGAGGCTGCACAGAAGCGCCGCCGCAGGCGTGCGCGCGGCACGGGGTAAAGGGTCAGGGCATGGTAGATATTCTCATCGTTCTGCCGTCGGTCGGCCTCGACACGGTGCG
>JAPOPO010000019.1 GCA_026712885.1 Rhodospirillales bacterium
CGGCACGCCCTCCAGCACCAGGCCCACGTCGGCGCTGGTGCCGCCGGTGTCGAAGGTGATCAGTTGCTCCGCACCGGCCGCGCGGCCGATGGCGGCGGCGGCCATGACGCCCGACGCAGGGCCGGAGAGCACCGTGTTGACCGCCTTCGCCGCCGCCGAGCGGGCCGAGACGCTGCCGCCGTTGCCCTGGATCACCAGCAGCTCGCGCTCGTAGCCGCGCTCCGAGAGCCTGCCCTGCAGGCGGTCGAGATAGCGGTACAGCAGCGGCTGGACGCAGGCGTTCACCGCCGCCGCGACGCCCCGCTCGTACTCGCGGAACTCGGCGAGGATCGCGTGTCCCGCCGTGACGTGGCCCTCGGGCCAGAATTCGCGGGCGATGGCGAGCGCGCGTTCCTCGTGCGCCGGGTTCTTGTAGCTGTGCAGGAAGTGGATCACGAGCGAATCGCAGCCGGCCGCCTTCAGCGCTGAAATCGCGGCGCGCACCGCCGCTTCGTCCAGCGGCACCAGCACCTCGCCGGCCGCGTCCATCCGCTCCGGCACCTCGATGCGAAGCTCGCGCGGGATCAGCGGCGTGAAGCTGCCGGTAAGCCCATAGGCGTTGGGCCGCGTGCGCCGGCCAAGCTCGAGGATGTCGCGGAAGCCCTGGGTCGTGATCAGCCCCGTGCGGCTGAGCTTGCGTTCCAGCAACGCGTTGGTGGTGACCGTGGTGCCGTGGATGATGGCGCTCACATCGGCGAGCGACGCGGCCGCGCCGTCGAGCGCCGCGAGCACACCTGCCGCCTGGTTCGCGGGCGTGGACGGCACCTTGGCGAGTCTGACGGCGCCTGACTCCGGCTCCATGAGGATCAGATCGGTGAAGGTCCCGCCGACGTCGACGCCGACGACTGCGCCGCTCATGGTGTGCTCATGCGGCTATGGTGGCGCCGGCGGTTTCCGGCGGCGCGAGCGTGCGGGTCTCGCCCTGGAGCGCGAGGCGGGCGGATACGATCGAGCCTGCCGCCTGCATCGCCCGCGCCTCAGCGAGCCCTGCGTCGAGCGCAGCGGCCTTCGCCTGCGCGGGCAGCGGCCCCACCGCGACGGTCACCAGACGTGAGCCCAGGTCGCTCTCCTCACGGAGCGAGACGGCCGGTGCGCGTTCGACGGCGGGATAGTCGACGCTGACGGCGTTGGCGATCAGCGTCGCCGCCGCGTCCGCCGCAGCCGCGCTCTCCGCCAGCACCGTGACCGCATCGGCGATCCCGAACGAGAGCGAGCGCCCGCGCCAGCCCGAGGTCGCCATGCCACGCGCGGGGCTTTCGGCGCCGAAAACAATCCGCTCGTCGAGGCCCGGCCGGTCGGGGTCGTTGACCACGCCAGCGGAGAACGATGTGCCGGGGCTGAGGTGCACGGCGATGTCGCCGCCGTTGTTGACGTAGGCGCGTGCGAGGCTGCGCCCTGCCGTCATCGCTGCCAGCACCTCGTCTGCGACCGACCCCGCAACCGCCGCCATCGGCGTGAGGAAGCGCGCCCGATGCGGCCAGCAGGCTTCGACCATGCGCCGCGCGACCGGCCCCTCCAGCGCGGGCCGGGTCCGGCCCAGGGGGCGACGCAGCAGGGCAAGCTCGGCGACCAGTTCGTCGAGGATGGTGGCGAAGCGGGCACCGGCCTGGCGGTATGCGGCCTCCACCTCGGCCGCTTCGCCGAACGCCTCGGCCACGATGTCGATCGGCCCATGTTGCAGGTGCACCCTGCGGCCGTCGGGCAGCAGCGCCATGCGGGCGGCGCCCGGCATCAGGGTTTCCGCTCCTGCAGCGGCCAGGGATTGGCGGGGGGCCACGGCTCCGCCCTGTGCTCGGCGTCGTCCAGCGCCTGCTCCAGGGGCACGATGCGGTCCACATGGCCGCCGAGCGCTGCGAACTCCGCGCGGCTGAACGTGAACTCGATGGGTGCGACCAGCGCCGGGGTCGGCACGTAGCCGAAGGCGTCCGCCGGCATGCTGGTCACGTCCACCATGAAGGTGATGCCGCCGCCGGGCCAGACATGCACCGGCGCGCCGCCGGCGGTGACGCGGGTGAGCGCGTCCTTGATCGAGCGGGTGAGGCGCACCGGGTTCTCGGTCACGCCCGCGCGCAAGGAGCCGCCCGCACCTGCCATGAAGAGCACGGTGCAGAGCGCGGGCTCGCAGTTCTCCGCGATGCGGTCCACCACGGTCTCGATCGCATCCGGCATGGTGGCGGGCCGGGGCGTCAGGGTCTCGTCGAGCTCGAACCAGGCGGCGTCCTCGCCGGTGGTCGAGACCATGTGGAGCCTGAGGCCGGGCCAGGCCTTCTTC
>JAPOPO010000369.1 GCA_026712885.1 Rhodospirillales bacterium
GTGGTTATGATTGAACGAAGGCGCAAGGCCGAGCTACGCCGGGCAATCGAACTGGAGGGGCGATCGCGGCGCCGCGCGGGATTATACATGACCGCGCCGCCCGCGCCCCGCAATTCCCTGTGAGCGTGCGGGCGCTCGCCAAATGGGGGCACGTTGCAACGCGATGGGACCCGGCTCGGCGCACGGATTGCGTTACGGCGAGGGACGGCCCAGGGCAGCCTGCGGCCCGCGCCGGCAACGATGAACGCGCCTGAAGCGAGGCCGGAGCTCGTCGACCGACGGGCTCTCGCAGGGGCGATCGCCGGGCTCGGGCGAGACGACCGAACGGGCGTCCTCGAAGTCCTGCGGCGTGCCCGCGACGACGGCCGCCGGGAGCTTTGCCGGCGCCTCGATGCGGGGGCGTCGGGCGCCCAGATCGTCGCGGCTCAAACCTCAATGATCGACCTTCTGCTCCGCGTGGAGCTCGATCGCGCGGCACGCACGATTTACCCCGAGCCGAATCCGACCACCGCCAACCGTCTCTCGTTGGTGGCGGTCGGCGGCTACGGCCGGGGCGATCTGTCGCCCCATTCCGATATCGATATCCTCTTCCTGCATCCATACAAGCTGACCGGGCGCGGCGAGCAGATCATCGAGCATCTGCTCTACATGATGTGGGACTTGGGGCTCTCCGTCGGCCATGCAACCCGCTCGGTCGCCGATTGTTTGCGGCGCGCACGGGAAGACATGACGATCCGCACCTCGGTGCTCGAATCGCGCCACGTGTGGGGCGATCAGGCGCTCTACGACGCCTTCCGCCGGCGTTTTCTCGATGAGCTGGTACCTGGCACCGAGGCCGAGTTCGTTGCCGCCAAGCTGCGCGAGCGCGACGAGCGCCACCTGCGCGCGGGCGGTTCCCGCTATCTGTTGGAGCCCAACGTGAAGGACGGCAAGGGCGGCCTGCGCGACCTCCACGTGCTGTTCTGGATCGCCAAGTATCTCTTCCGCGTCGAGCGTTTTGGCGAGCTCGTCGAACGCGGCGTGCTCAATCAGTACGAGTACGACCGCTTCGCACGGGCGGAAGACTTCCTCTGGCGGGTCCGCGCTCACCTCCACATCGTCTGCGACCGCGCCGAGGACCGCCTCACCTTCGACCGGCAGCCCGAGATCGCAGTGCGCATGGGCTACGGGCCGCGCCGCGGCAATCTCGCCGTCGAGCGGTTCATGAAGCACTATTTTTTGGCCGCAAAGGAGGTGGGGGAGCTCACGCGTGTCTTCTGCGCGGTGCTGGAGGCAGAGCGGCTCCACAGCGCTCCGGTCCACCGTTCCGGGACGGTGACAGGCCCGGCTCGCGACGGGATGTTCGTCTCCGGCGGGCGCATCGCGGCGGTCAGCGAGGACACCTTCATCGAGTGCCCGGTGCGCCTCGTGACGATCTTTCGTCGTGCCCAGATCGAAGGCCGCGACATCCATCCCGCCACTGCGCGCTTGATCCACCAGGGCCACGGTCTGATCACCGCGGAGGTGTGCGACGACCCGGAGGCCAACCGAGCCTTCCGCGCCATCCTCACCGACAGGCGCAACCCCGAAAAGATTCTTCGGATGATGAACGAGGCCGGCGTGATGGGGCAGTTCCTGCCGGACTTCGGCCGCGTCGTCGCGCAGACCCAGCTCGATCTCTATCACGTCTACACGGTCGACGAGCACAGCATTCGGGCCATCGGAGTGCTCGCCGCGATCGAAAGAGGCGACTATGCCGACGAGCTGCCGCTCGCCAGCACTCTGATTCACCAGTTGCGGATGCGCGATGTGCTCTATCTCGCGCTGCTCCTGCACGATGTCGCGAAGGGGCGGGGTGGCGACCATTCGGAGATCGGCGCCGGTATCGCGCGCGAGGTCGCAAATCGGCTGCAATTCGCGCCGGATGAGGTCGAGACCGTCGCCTGGCTCGTCCGCTGGCATCTCCTGTTCAGCATGACCGCGTTCAAGCGCGACCCCAACGATCCGCACACCGTCGACGATTTCGTCGGCCGGGTCCGTTCGCTCGAGCGCCTGCGGCTCCTTCTGGTGCTGACCGCCGCCGACATTACCGCCGTGGGGCCAGGGCGCATGACCGCCTGGAAGGCGTCGCTGCTACGCATGCTCTACCACCGGGCCGAGGCAGTGCTGGCTGGCGGACGCGAGGCCGAGGACCGGGATGCACGGGTCGCCGGGGCCCGGCAGAAGCTGCGCGCGCGTCTCGCGGACTGGGCCGAGGCCGACGTCGCGCACTTCGAGAAGAGGCTCCCCATCACCTACTGGCTCTCCACCGACAGCGGAATGCAGGAACGCCACGCCCGCTTCGTGCAGGGCGGAGGCAGGGGACCGCTGGTCGAGACCCGCATCGACCGGGCCAGGGACGCGACGGAGATGACGCTCTACACGCCCGACTACATCGGCCTCTTCGCCGCCATTGCCGGCGCGGTCGCCACGTCCGGCGCAAGCATCGTCGACGCCCGCGTCTACACCACCAACGACGGGATGGCCATCGACACGATCTGGATTCAGGCCGCCAGCGGTGGCGCTCTCCGCGACGAGGCGCACCTGGAGCGGCTCGAGAACAGTGTGGTCCGCGCGCTCTCCAACGATGACGCGAGCGCTGGACGCGCGGATGAGGCGGCCATCGTGGCTGCGCCTCCGCCGGCGCGCTCCGCCCCGATCGCGCTCGAGCCGCATGTTCTCGTCGATAACGGCGCGAGCCGCGGTTATACGGTGATCGAGGTGAGCGCGCGCGACAGGCCGGGGCTTCTCTACGACATCACGCGGACGCTCAGCGGCTGCGGCGTCTCGATCGGCTCGGCGCACATCTCGACAGTGGGCTCCCGCGCCGTCGATGTCTTCTATGTGCGGGACCGCTTCGGCTTGAAGCTCTCCCGCGAGCCGCAGATCACGCAGGTGCAGAGCCGCTTGACCGAATTGCTCGGACGAGAGCTGGATGACGCGCCGCCCCGCCGAGCGGCCGTCTAAGCCGCCGGCCCTCTACCGGCCACCCGTGTAACCGATGGCACTCGCCCGCTGGGCCGCGACGGTCGGCGGCTACACCATGGGCTCGCGCGTTCTCGGGTTCCTGCGCGACATCCTGATTGCGTCGGTCCTCGGTGCGGGCCCGGTGGCCGACGCCTTCTTCGTCGCCTTCAAGCTGCCCAACTTCCTGCGGCGGTTGTTTGCGGAAGGCGCGTTCAACGCGGCCTTCGTGCCGCTCTTCGCCGGCACGCTGGAGCGCGACGGGCGCGAGGCGGCTAAGTCGTTCGCGGAGGACGTACTGACGGTCCTGCTGTGGACGCTGCTGGTGCTCGTCATCGCAGCCCAAGTCGTGATGCCGTGGCTCGTGCAAGTGCTGGCGCCGGGCTTCGCCGACGAGCCCGGCAAGCTCGATCTGACCGTGCAGCTCACGCGGCTCACGTTTCCCTACATCCTCCTGATTTCCCTCGTCTCTCTCCTCGGTGGGGTGCTGAACTCGCTCTATCGCTTCGCTGCGGTGGCGGCGACGCCGATCCTGCTCAATCTCTGCCTGATCGGGGCCCTGCTCGGGCTCGCGCGCTGGACCGAGACGCCGGGGCATGCGCTGGCGGTCGGCGTCACGGTCGGCGGGATCATTCAGTTCGTCTGGTTGATCGTCGCCGCCCGGCGCGCAGGCATGTCGCTCCGCCTGCGCTGGCCCCGACTCACGCCGGGGGTCAGGCGCCTGCTGATCCTCGCCGCACCGGCGGCGCTCGGCGCCGGTGTCGCCCAGATCAATCTCGTCGTCGACATCATCATCGCGTCGCTGCTGCCGCCGGGCTCGGTGTCCTTTCTCTATTACGCCGACCGCGTGAATCAGCTTCCCCTCGGCGTCGTCGGCGTCGCCGTGGGAACGGCGCTGCTGCCGCTGCTCAGCCGGCAGCTCCGCGCGGGCGATGCCGATGATGCGGCGAACAGCCTCAACCGGGCGATCGAGATGGCGCTGCTGCTGGCGATCCCGGCGGCGGTCGCGCTCGTCGTCATCGCGAGCCCCGTGATCGCGGTCCTGTTCGAGCGCGGCGCCTTCGGCGTGGCGGAGAGCGATGCCACGGCCGGGGCGTTGATCGCCTACGCCGCGGGGTTGCCCGCGTTCGTGCTGATCAAGGTTCTGGTACCCGGCTATTTCGCGCGTCAGGACACCAGGACGCCGGTGCGCATCGCGGTGCTCTGCCTCGTCGTGAATGTCGCGCTGAACCTCGCGCTCATGGGGCCGCTCGCCCATGTCGGGATCGCGCTGGCGACCACGCTCGCCGGCTGGCTCAATGTCGGCCTGCTGGCTGCCGGCCTCGCCCGGCGCGGCTACCTGAAGCCGGACCGCAGGCTGAGGCGCCGGCTGCCGCGCATGATCGCGGCCTCGGCGGGCATGGCGGTCGTACTCTGGGCGCTCGCGCTTGCCCTGGAGATGGCTCTCGAGACGGGGGGCATGCGCATTGCGGCGCTCGCCGCTCTCGTCGCCGCCGGCCTCGTCGCCTATGGTGCTCTCGCCATCGTCTCGGGCGTCGTATCGGTGGGCGAAATGCGCGCGCTCTTGGCCCGGCGGCAAGGCCAAGACCCAGGCCAAGACCGAGGCCGAGGTTGACGGCGCCGCGAGAGGGCGCGATAAGGCGCGCCCCCGGCGGAGCGTTCCTGACATGAAGCGGGTCTTTTCCGGCGTACAGCCGACCGGCAATCTGCACCTCGGCAACTACCTCGGCGCGATCAAGAACTGGGTCGCGATGCAGCGCGAGTACGACTGCATTTATTGCATCGTCGATCTGCACGCGATCACGGTGCCGCAGGATCCCGAAGAGCTCACGAACAACACGCGCGAGGTCACCGCCGGACTGATCGCCGCCGGGCTCGACCCCAAGGCCTGCATCATCTTCAACCAGAGCCGCGTGACGGGACATGCGGAGCTCGCCTGGATCCTCAACTGCTTCACCCCGCTCGGCTGGCTCAATCGCATGACCCAGTTCAAGGAGAAGGCGGGGAAGAAGCGGGACAGCGCGCTCCTCGGCCTCTACGCCTACCCGGTGCTGATGGCGGCCGACATCCTGCTCTACCACGCGACGGCGGTGCCGGTGGGCGAGGACCAGAAGCAGCACCTGGAGCTCTCCCGCGACATCGCCAGCGCCTTCAACCGCGCCTACGACCGGGAATTCTTCCCCCTGCCCGAGCCGATGATCTTCGGCGCTGCGACGCGGGTGATGAGCCTGCGAGACGGCCGCAAGAAGATGAGCAAGTCGGACGGTTCAGACTACGCGCGGATCAATCTGACCGACGATGCCGACACGATCGCGCTCAAGATCAAACGCGCCAAGACCGATTCAGAGCCCGGTTTGGCCCACAACCTCGAGCGCCGGCCCGAGGCCTCGAACCTGCTGAGCATCTACGCCGCGCTCGTCGACGAGCCGATTGAGAGGGTTGCCGCCGAGCATTCCCTGATGGGCTTTTCCGACTTCAAGAGCAAGCTCGCCGATCTTGCGATCGAGACGCTCGGCCCGCTCGCCGCACGCATGCGCGAGCTGTTGGCGGACCCCGGCTACATCGACGAGGTGCTGGCCGATGGTGCCGCTCGCGCCCGGCACATCGCCGACGCCAACCTCGCCGAAGTGCGGCGCATCATGGGGCTGCTCGACACCTGAGCAGCGCCGGGCCGCGCTCTGCGGCCCGATTCGGCGAAAAAACTGTACGATTACAGACTTTTCGCTTGCGCAACCTGAGTGTGAGGCGCATGTAAAGCGCGCATCCCCACACGCACCACGCTGTTTTTCCGATGGAGATCTATCTCCCAGTCGCCGAGCTTTCAGCCAATGCGCTGATTCTGCTCGTGCTCGGTGGCGGGGTCGGCTTGCTGTCGGGCATGTTCGGCGTGGGCGGCGGCTTTCTGATGACGCCGCTCCTGATCTTTCTCGGAGTCACGCCCTCTGTCGCTGTCGGCACCGGCACCAACCTGATCATCGCCTCATCGGTCTCCGGCACCATGGCGCACTGGCGCCGCGGCAATGTCGATTTTCTGATTGGCGCGCTGATCTCCTGCGGCGGCGCGGGCGGCGCATGGCTCGGCGTCTACATATTCAAGCTGCTGCGCGATGCCGGCCAGATCGACCTGGTGGTGTCGCTTGCCTACGTCGTGTTTCTCGGGGTGGTCGGCTGCCTGATGGCGGTCGAGAGCGTGAGGGCAACGGTGCGGCGCCAGCGCACGGCGCGTCGCAAGGCCCACGTCCACACGTGGATTCACGGGCTGCCGCTCAGGCTCCGCTTCCGCCGCTCCCGCCTCTACGTCAGTGCGATCCCGCCGTTCATGCTCGGCTTTCTCATGGGCATTCTCGCCTCCATCATGGGCGTGGGCGGCGGGTTCTTCATGGTGCCGGCGATGATCTACCTCATCGGCATGCCGACTTCGGTGGTGGTCGGCACATCGCTGCTCGGCATCATCGTAATCAGCTCGGTTTCCTGCTTTGCCCACGCCATCAACAACAACAACGTCGACATCATCCTCGGCCTTCTGCTGGCGGTCGGCGCCGTCATCGGCGCCCAGTACGGCACGCGGATCGGCGGGCGCATCCGGGCGGAGCATCTCAGGGGCCTGCTCGCGCTCATGGTGCTCGCGGTCGGCGGACGGCTGGCTTATTCGCTGGTCGTGATGCCGGACGACCCGTTCGCGGTCGCGCCCCTGTGGGGGAACTGATGCGGCGCGGGCTCCAACTGCTCGGGATGGCGGTTGTCGCCGCAGCGATTGCGATGCCGGCGGCCAGCCGCGCGGTCGCGCAGGAGCATGACGAGCCCTTGCTGATCGCGCTCTCGACCCAGCGCATCGAGATCGATTCGAACTTCGCCGGCACCTCGATCCTGCTCTTCGGCGCGACCGACATGGCGGGCGATGTCGTGGTCTCCGTGCGCGGGCCCGAAGAGCCGGTGGTGGTGCGCCGCAAGCTGCGGTCGGTCGGCATCTGGGTCAACCAGGAAGCGATCGCCTTCCGCAACGTGCCCGGCTACTACTTCGTCGCAACATCGAGTCCACTCGAAGAGATCGCCCCGGTCGAGCTGCTGGACCGCAAGCAGCTCGGCTCCGAGCGTGTGTTGCTGGAGGCGATCTGGTTCGATACGTCGGGCGATGCGGATGAGTTCCGCGCCGCCCTGCACCGCGACAGGGAGCGCGAATCCCTCTACAGATCGGAGCCGGGCGTCGTGGAGTTCATCGACGAGCGCCTGTTCCGCTCGACGATCGACCTGCCCGCCCACGTGCCGACCGGCGACTATGTGGTCGAGGCAATGCTCCTGGTCGACAGCCAGGTGCTCAGCACGCGCTCGGCGGCGTTGAGCATCGAGAAGGCCGGCTTCTCGGCGGACATCTCCACCTTCGCGCGGGCAGACGAGATCCTCTACGGCATCATTGCTATCGCGCTCGCGCTGGTGGCAGGATGGCTGGGCAGCTTCGCCTTCCGCAAGGGCTGAGGACGCGGTGGGATCGATGCCATGACCGAACAGGCGCCACCCGAAACGGGCGCAGCCCACGTCGCCGGACAGGTCACCTTCCTGGTCTGCGTCGCGGACGATGGACATTCCGAGGTCGCGGCACGCTTCGCCGCGCTGCGCGCCAAGAATTCCGGTGGCCAGGTGGCACTTCTTCACGTCATGCAGCCGCCCGAGTTCCAGCACTGGGCCGCGGTCGGCGAGCTGATGCGGCAGGAGACGCGGGAGGAGGCGGAAGCCCTCCTCAACGCCATCGGCGCCAAGGTGGAGGAGGTCACCGGAGAGCCCCCGAGCGTCACGGTGCGCGAGGGCGGAATCGGTGATGAGATCCTGGGCCACATAGGCGAGAACGAGGCCATCAACCTGCTGGTCGTCGGCGCGGCCCCGCCCGATCAGGGGCACGGATCGCTGATCTCATGGCTCGCCGGTCAGCTCGCCGGTCAGCTCAATATCCCGCTCGTGGTCGTGCCCGGAAACCTGGACGAGCAACAGCTCCAGGATCTGACGTAGCCGCTGCAATACCCGGGCTACAGGGTGCCAACGGTTCAATCCTGCTCTGTGAAAAACCTGTGCAATACTTAGAATTGCACTATAATTCAATAGTATAACCAATGGACTTGACGTTATCCGCACTCTGGATAACGGTTAGGCGCCCATTATGGGCAGGGTTGGGAGAAGCATGTTCATTCAGACCGAGCGGACCCCGAACCCGGCGACATTGAAATTTCTGCCCGGAGAGGCAGTGATGTCGACTGGGACTGCGGACTTCCGCGATGTTGAATCGGCGGAGCGTTCGCCGCTTGCGCGGCGGCTGTTTCAGGTCGAGGGAATCACCGGGGTCTTCTTCGGTGGCGACTTCGTGTCTGTCTCCAAGTCCGATGATGCCGACTGGCAATTGCTGAAACCCGTGATTCTCGGCTTGATCATGGAGCACTTCGTGGCGGGCCATCCGCTCCTTCTCGACGATGCCGCGCAGACGGCAGAGGAGATTGCGGACGACGGCGCCGATGCGGAGATCGTCGCCCAGATCAAGGAGCTGCTCGATACGCGGGTGCGGCCGGCCGTTGCTCAGGACGGCGGGGACATCACGTATCAGGGGTTTCAAAACGGCATCGTGATGCTTCAGCTCCAGGGATCGTGTCAGGGCTGCCCAAGCTCGACCATGACCCTGAAGATGGGCATCGAGAACATGCTGAAACACTACATCCCGGAAGTCGTGGAGGTGCGCGCCGTCTAGTACGGCTCGTGCGTCCCCGGCGAAGCCGGGGGAGGGAGATAAGGCGTTTTGTCGAGTGCCGAGGGGCGGGCCCCCGCGCGTGCGCGCAGGGGGGGTGTCCCGCGCTCCGGGTGGCGTGAGCTTGCCACGTCATCCGCGAAGATGGCGAAGGGTCCGAGGGGCGTCCCCCGGTCAGCGCTCGGCGCGCTGGGGGTCGCGGCGCTCGCCGCCCTGGGCATGTCCGCGGCCGGGATCGATCTCGTTCATCCGGCTGCCGCCCGCAACGCCTCGCCGCTAAGCTTTCTCGCCATAGGACCAGGGCCGATTGCGAACGCCGGGGCGAACGAGGCCACACGCACGTTTGTCACGTCGGCCGCGTCGTGGCGCGAGACGCTGGTCATCTCTCTCTCAGATGTAGCGTCTCCGGACGGTGGTCGGCCGACAGCGGCGAGCCGCCCTGTCGCGCGGTCTCCTGTTCCTCCTGGCGATCCGCATGAGGTCGCATGGCGTGAGGCGGCGGTGTTGCCGGATCGACTCTTAGTCATCACCCCCCGCTACGCGCCCGTGATTGTGCCGTCAGCGAAGTCGACCCCGGCGGAAGTGGAGCCGCCGGCGCCGGTCGCGAAGCCGCCCGTCGTAGCGCGTGTCGGACCGTCAGACTCGGTCCCGCGGGTTGCAGAGAGGCCCCGGCTGGCGGGCACATCGGCTGCCGCGGTGATCGCTCGCTTCGATTCCGTTGGTTACGATCTCGCCCAGGTGCGGGCGGCGGCCGGGCCGGTGCCGCGCCTCTATCTCGAGGAGCTCCCGCGCGACCTTCCAGATATTTCGTCCGTGGCTGCCAGGAAGCGGCTCTTCGTCCAGGCAGTCCTCCCGATGATTCTCCGGATCAACGAGGAGATTGCCACCGCCCGTTGGCGGGTCGAGCGACTGGAAGACAGGGTGATGTGGGACGGCGCGATCACACCGACCGACCGGGCGTGGCTCGCCGCCACCGCCGAGCTCTACGGTGCGGTCCCGTTCGACGTGCCGGATCTGCTGAGCCGGATGGATATCGTGCCGCCCTCGCTGGCGCTGGCACAGGCGGCCGAGGAATCAGGGTGGGGCACCTCCCGCTTCGTCCGCGAAGGCAACGCGCTGTTCGGTCAGTACACCTACAATTCCAAGCCGGGCATGGTGCCTGCACTGCGCAATGAAGACAGTCGACATCGCGTTCGCAGCCACGACAATCTGCTCGCGGCGGTACGGTCCTACGTGCACAACCTCAACAGCCATTGGGCCTATGAGGACTTCCGCAGCCGGCGGGCTGCGCTGCGCAAGGCCGGCAAGACCGTCGACGGCTACGTTCTGGCCGGCGAGCTGGGGAGCTATTCGGAACGCCGCTCGGCCTACGTCGACTCGCTCCGCCGGATCATTCGCCAGAACCGGCTGGGCGAATTCGACCGGGCCTGGCTGAACAACCGCCAGTGGACGGCGGTCATTGGCCCGCCAAAGAAGCGACCGCCTATCTGATCGACGCAGGCCGCGCGTCAGGGTGCGACGAACTGAAGTCCGAACCAGCGCCACCGTTTCTCTTCGGCGGGAGCGGTGCAGTTGACCCTGGCCCGACCGGGCGGGAAAGGCTGGTCGAAGCTTAGCTGTACGCGGCCGCTCTCCTGGTGCTCGATAGTGGCGGTGACGCCACCCGAGGCAAAGCAGGCGAGAGAGTTGCGGTTCGGCAGCGGCGGCTCGATCGTGAAGCCAACCGTCGGCGGATTATCCGCCATAATCTGCTCCGCCGGCGTCACGTCGCGTGCGCCGAGCGGCAGGGTGTCGGCGATCAGTCTGAAGCGGTCGGCAGCGCCGTAGTTCTGGTTGAGCGCAAAGCGCGGCAGGTTCAAGCGATCCGTGTGCGCCGCGACGACGCCGGAGTGCTGGCCAAAGGCCGCGGTGAAACCGAACTCCGTGACGAGCGATCTCAGGGCGTTGTTCCACTCGCCGTAGGGATAGGCAAAGAGAGCGGCATCGACGCCGAGCTCCTCCTGGAGTCGCTGACGCGCCCGAGCCAGGTCATCTCGATTCGTTGCATCGTCGCCTTGCCACATTTTGCCGTGTGCGGCGCTGTGGTTACCGATGGTCACGCCAGCCGCGATCAGGCTGCGGAGCTCGTCCCAGCTCATGATGCCCGCGTGGCCCTGGTCGACCGGGTCGGTGGAGACGAACACGGTGAAGGGGAAGCCGGCTTCCTCCAGACGAGGCCACGCTTCCACGAAGGTCGAGCGGGTCGCATCGTCGACGGTGATGCCGATGGCGCGATCCGGGAGCGGCCGGCCGGCGTCGAGTGCGGCGAGGATTTCGGGAATCGGCAGCACTGTGTAGCCGCCGCTCGAGAGGTGCTCGATGTGCGCCTCGAACTGGTCGATCGTCACGCTCGTCGACGGGTAGGAGTCCTCGCCGAAGCGGTGGTACTGCAGGATCACCGCAGAGTCGGCGGCGATGGCGGCGGCGCTGCCGGTGGCGATCGTTGCGGCCATGGCGAAGGCGATGCACACGGCGCGGCTGGCGCGCAGGAGCCGGTGTCGAGTCATGGGTTCATCAATCCGGTGCCTGCGGCTGAGTCCCAGAGCAGGGGATAGCGGCGGGGTGTGAACATCTGATAGTGCCACCATTCGTTGAGATAGTGATCCCAGCCGGCCGATGCCATCAAGCCGAGCAACAGCATGCGATTGCGCTGGGCGGCCGCTGTCGGCGCGGTGCTGCCGTGGAACGCGCGCTGCGTCAGATCGTCGAAGCCGGTGCCCATGTCGAGCGGCAGCCCGGTCTCCCGGTCCGCGAGGCTCAGATCCACCGCGACGCCTCGCGAGTGCGGCGAGCCGCGCCGCGGGTCCGCGAGGAAGGTGGGGTCCGGGCATTGCTGCCAGAGCGCCCATTGTGCCTCGACCGGACGGTAGCCGTCGAAGATGATCAATTTCAGCCTTTGGGAACCGGCGAGGTCGATGGCGCGGTCGAGGAGTGCCGCGGCATCGCGGTGGAGGTAGCAGGCCGCTCGGCCATAGATTTGGCGGCCGGTCACGTTGTCGTCCGTCGCGTAGGCGAGCGCCAGCGATACATCGAAGCGCGGCGGAGCGATCTCGACCAGATCGGTCATGGGACCCGAGATGTCGCGGATGCGGGCGAGCGCAACAACATTAGCACCGGTTCGCCTGGCGTTGCATGGTTGCGGCCACGGCCGGGCGGGTGTTAGAGCCGCCGCGGGCAAAGCTATTGCGGCGATCGGCGCATGGCCTCGAACGGGTTGACGCTACTGGGGTTCGACACGGCGACGACGGCCTGCTCCGCCGCGCTGTGGGCCGGCGGGAAGGTGACGGCCTGCCGGCGCATCGAGGGGAGCGGCCGGCACGCGGAAACCCTCGTGCCCATGCTCCGGGAGGTCGCGGCCGAAGGGGGCATCCCGTTCGCCGCGGTGGACCGGTTCGCCGTCACCGTCGGCCCCGGCTCGTTCACCGGAATTCGGATTGGCCTGGCAACGGCACGCGGTCTCGCGCTCGCGCTCAAGCGACCCCTGATCGGGCTCTCCACGCTGGAAGTTCTGGCCGCCGGCGTTCCTGCAGCCGAGCGCGACGGGCCGGTTCTGGCTGCGCTCGACGCCGGGCGCGGGCGTCTCTACGCCCAGCTCTTTGACCGCTCGCTCAGCGTGCTCAGCGAACCACAAGCTCTCGTCGCGGAGGCGTTGCCGGACCTGGTAGAGGTGGTGGCAAACCGCGGCCCCCTCTCCGTGGTGGGCACGGGGCAGGCAGTCGCGCTTGCGGCGCTATCTCCTGGAATCGATGCGCGCCCGGCGAGTGGCTCTCCCACGCCCGATGCCCGCGTGCTCGTGCGCCGTGCCGCCGCCCGCGCCGAAACCGGAGCCGACGAAGGCACCGCCGTGCGACCGCTCTATCTGCGGGAGGCCGGGGCGAAGCTCCGCGCCCGCCCGCTTGCCGGAGGGCCGCCGGATGCCTGAGCGGCCTTGCGCCACAGCGGCGCCGATCGAAGCGATTTGTCCGGACGATCTGCCGGCGGTTGCCGCCCTCCATGCACACTGCTTCGACGAGCCGTGGCAGCCGGAGCTGATCGGGCGCATCGCCCGGGCGCCGGGCGGGTTCGGCCTCCTCTGGCGGAACGGGTGTGAGCCGCTGGGCTTCGTCCTGGGCCGCAGCAATGGCGCCCGTGCCGAGGTGCTGTCGCTCGGCGTGGCGCCGTCGGCGCGCCAGCGCGGTGTTGCCCGTGCGCTGATGAACGCCGCGATCGACGGGGTGAGCCGTCGCGGCCTCCGCACGCTCTATCTCGAGGTCGCCGAGGACAACGACGCCGCGCTGCGTCTCTACCGGGCCCTGGGCTTCGCCCCGGTCGGGCGCCGGCCCGGCTACTACGCCAGGCCTGAAGCCCGGACCGTGGACGCGCTCACGTTGCGCCGGGCGATCCTGCCCGCCGCGGTCGGGGAGGTCCGACCCCTCAGGCGGGCCGAGGGGCCCAGAATCGTTTCCTGATCGGCGGGGTCAGCTTGCCGCTGATCGCGCGGGAGACCCCGTCTGCGATTGCGGCCTGGCAGGCTTCGGCCATCTCCTTGCGGGAGCCGAACTGCTCGATGGTCACGGGCTGGTGAAACTGAATGGCGATCGTGGCATTGCCAAGACCGGCCACGTTCCAGAGATGGCTGGCGAGCTCCATGTCGCCGTACCAGGCGTAGAACGGCCTGTAGGGCCGCCCCATGGGGATCCCGTTCAGCCGCGTATAGGCGATCGAGACCGGCTGGACCACGAGCGGCTTGCCCCTGACCGGCTTCTCGGCGATGCCGAAGAAGGCGCTCTTGAACGGGAGCACCCTGTTGCCGTCGTTGCTGGTGCCTTCCGGAAACAGGATCAGGTTGTCGCCGGACTCGAGCCGGGCGGCCATGTTGTCGCGGTGATGGGCGGTCCGCGACGCGCGGCGCTCGACGAACACGGTCCGCTGCAGGATGGCGAGAAAGCCGAACAGGGGCCAGCTGCGCACCTCCGCCTTGGCGACGAAGCTCCCCGGCACCACGGCGCCAAGGGCGCTGATATCGAGGTAGGACGTGTGATTGCAGACGAAGAGCGTGGGCACGGTTCGAGACACCGTGCCGTACCGCTCGATCCTGAATCCCAAGATCCGGCACACGCCCTGGTGCCAGACCATGGGCAGACGCTTCGAGAGCGGCGCCCGGATCGCCATGAGCACCAGTTGAAGCGGGATCAGGCAGATGGTCCAGCCGAAGAAGCGGAGGAGGACCGCGAAGGCGATCATGTGAGCTTGTCCCTGTAGCGCTGGGTCACGAGGTCGGTCTTGACGACGATGCTGACATCGACGCTGCCCCATTGCCGGTCGATCACCCCGCCGTCGCCGACGAAGCCGTTGAGCCTGAGATAGCCCTTGATCAGCGGCGGCACGGCCCTGAGCGCAGCCCGTCTGTCCAGCTCCTCCTTGGGGATCAGGTCCATGTTCACGTAGTGCTCGTCCCGCGCGCGCGGGCGGAGCGCCGGCGGCGCAAGGTGGTTGTGATAGAGGTAGGAGAGCGGCTGCGCATGTTCCTGAGGGTCCGTGCCGGGAAAGCTGGCGCAGCCGAACATGATCGGCACGTCGTAGTGCAGCACGTAGGCCGCGTTGCCACGCCAGAGCAGGGTCATGGTGGTGCCGTGGCGGTACGCGGCATCGACGCAGGAGCGGCCGAGCTCCAGAATCTCGCCGGGTTGGGCGACGATCGTATCGATGTCGTACTCCCAGGACGAATAGAAGCCGCCGTGGGCATCCGCCACCGAGCGGCGGAGCAGCCGGTAGGTGCCCACCACCTTGTCTGCGGCGCCGCGCTCGTGGTCGATCACCATGAGATGATCGCTATAGGCGTCGAAGCGGTCGAAATCGCGCTCGCGCGCCGCCATTTCGCTGCTCGGATCGGCCGCCATCTCCTCGTAGAACACGCGGTAGCGCAACGCCTGAACGGCGTCCACGTCTGCGGGTGAGCGCGCCAGGCGGACCTCAAGGTTCCCGGCGACGATCCCGGCCATGAAATCATCGTCGGTCATGGGCTCCCGCTTGCGCTAGTCCTCGGGTGCGTCCAACGGGACCGCATAGAGCTCCAGCCGGTGATCGACCAGCTTGTAGCCGAGAGCCTTGGCGACGGCAGCCTGGAGCGCCTCGATCTCTTCGTTCTGGAACTCCACCACCTTGCCCGACGTGAGGTCGATCAGGTGGTCGTGGTGCTCGTCGGGGTGTTCCTCGTAACGCGCCCGCCCGTCCCGGAAATCATGGCGCTCCAGCAGGCCGCACTCCTCGAAGAGCCGCACCGTGCGATAGACCGTCGCCAGGCTGATGCGAGGGTCGATGGCCGTCGCACGCCGGTAGAGCCCCTCCACGTCGGGATGGTCGTTCGCGTCCGAGAGGACGCGCGCGATCACGCGCCGCTGCTCGGTCATCTTCAGACCAATCTCGGCACATCGCTTTTCGAGGTTCGATGCCGGCACGGGGGCCTGCCTCTCCACGGCCGTGTGACTCGCGGCATTATAGGGGATCGGTCCGCGCGCCGCGAGGATCGTGAGGGCGACCGCAGCCGGAAAGGGGGCCGGCGTTGTGGCAATCGCGCGCCGATTGCCCTAGGTTTCTTTCGCCGAAACCTTGCGCGTGCGCCGGCACGGGTCCATGACCAATCAGAAGCCCGAACTTTCGAAGCAGCAGATCCTGGAGTCGATCGGGCGGATCGTCTCGGAGGGCGAGAGCCAGGCGCAGAGCGCGCCGGGGGGTGCTCCGCCCGAGACCGCGCCGGAGCCGGCAGAGAGTGCGGACGACGACATCCTTGACCTGGTCGATATGGTGGACGAGCAGGGCAACGTGATCCATCTGGACCGGGCGCGCGAAGGCGCTCCGCCGGACTCGAACCCGCCGGAGGCCGTCTCAGGCGGACAGGCCAGCAGCGAACAGGTGCTGGAGACGCTGCGGCCGATGCTCCAAACGTGGCTCGACACCCACATGCCGCCGATGGTCGAGCGCATGGTCAAGCGCGAGCTCGAACGCGCGTCGGACCGGTCCGAACCCGAGTGAGACGCCTCCGAAGGGTGCCTTTCCGCCTGCTGCCGCACTAGCCCCATCTCCCTGAAAC
>JAPOPO010000147.1 GCA_026712885.1 Rhodospirillales bacterium
CGTGTCGTCCAGCCGCTCCGCCTCGGCCTTGCCCAGGCCCGCGCGCTTTGCGGCCGCTACCCATTTCCCCTTCTTGCGATACGCCCGAAATGCGCCCGATCCGGTGCATAGATCGGGGTGGGGCGCCATTACCAGCAGCGAGACGAGCGCGGCGGGCGTGTCAGCGGGGAGGGCCCTACCGATCTCTTCGGCGAGCTCTCCAAACCGACCGGCGATGGCGACGGTTTCAGGTTCCTCCGCCTCCGCCTCGTCCAGGAATACACCGAAACCGTCCACCGCTTCCCGGAACCCGGCAACGAGCCGATCGAGGTCCTGTAGCTCGTAGGGAGCGAACTCCCGATGCCGGCGGAGATGCTCGAGGACGGTGCGGATCAGCGCGATGGTCGCGTTGGGATCGTGCAGAACCAGCTCAGCCAGCAGGCCGCCTTCCTCGCTGGCGAGTTCTTCCCGCAGCCAATTGTCGACGATCTCGCCGAAGGCGAGCTCCGCTTGGTCGCGGTCCATCACGGAGGCCCCGGGGTCGATGTCGGCCTCGACCGGATAGGGTGTGATGAGCCGCTGGCAGAAGCCATGGATGGTCGAGCAGGTCATCTCGTCGAGCGCCGCATCGGCCCGGGCGAGGTTGCCGCACTGCTCTTCCGACAGGCCTTCGGGCAGGGCGGGGCGAAGCTCGACCGGAATGTCGCCGGCCGAAAGCGCGCTCACGAAGGCGCGCACCCGAATGAGCAGCTCGCTCGCGGCGAACTCGGTGAAGGTCACGGCGGCAATGGACTTGGGGGCGACGCCAGCCGCCAGCAGCATCGCGATCCGGCCCGCCAGAACCGCTGTCTTGCCCGATCCCGCGCCGGCCTCGACCAGGAGAGAGCGGTCGCGGACCGCGACGGCCTCGCGCCGCGCGGCATCGTCGGAGAGTGCAAGTCGCCCGTTCGCCATCACGGCGCGTCCCACACATGGGTCGCATCGCCGAGGAGTGCGTTCGCGGCCGACTCCTTCCGAACGCGGTAGACGGCGCCGGCGTTGGCCGGAAGGGCGAAGGCGAGGTCGTCATGCTTCTCGCCGGTGTCCGCGCCCATGACCGCACCGCCGGAAGCGAGATTGGCGCGCGCTGCCCGCAGGTGGCCAGCGAGCGTGCCTAGCACGCCGTCGGGGTCGTTGAGCCGCAAATCCAACTCTTCGTGCGGATAGAGCAGCGATGCCGCGATGGATACTTCCTCGCCTAGCAGCGCCCTCACCGCGAAGGCGTAGAGGCAGCGCTGCAGTTCCTTTCCGCCGTCGAGGACGATGTCGACCCTGGGAACGCGCCCGGTCTTGTAGTCGCGCACCAGCGCGCGTCCGCCGTCAGCGGAGATGTCCAGGCGGTCGATGTACCCCGCGATGTCGAACCCGGTACCGGCAATCTCGACGGCGGCCCCGGCATCCCACGGGACCGCACCGTCGGACTTGGGTTCCGACCCGCCGAACGGGACCTCGCCATAGGCGCGCGCATCCGCGAGATCCACGTCGCGGAAGCCGAGTGCCCGGCCTCCCAGCTGGCGCACCCCGTCGAGCGTGCGGCGCCAGATGACGGGCGGGGGCACGGCCTGCGCGGCTTCCCAGGATGCCGCGATCTCGGTGGAGGCGGTATCCATGGCCGTGCCGATCCGCTTCTCCGAGGCGCCTGCGAGACCGCCGTCATCCTCCAGCGTGCGAAGCGCCCGGTCGAGGGTCCGGTGAATGAGATCGCCCATGGCGAGGGGATCGAGGACCAGCGGATCCTCTCCGCTCTCGGGCGCGCGCCAGCGAAGTCCGTAGCGCCAGACGAACCCGAGCGGGTTACGCAGGAGCATGCGTAGCGAGCTCGCCGACTGGGTGCGCTCGAGGATGGACCCGATCACCGGGTGGTCGGGGCGGACGACGCCGTCGTGCGGCGTGATCTCCGCGCGCAGCCAATCGAACCAGCAGTCGGACGCGGCCACCGCCTGGGGCATGAGACGGAACTCGTCGGGCCGCGCCGTCAGCCGGTCGGTCTCGCTGAAGGCGTGCGCGGGCACGCGGTTGCGGGGCACGTAGGTCTCCGCGGTCGCAACCTGGAGAAGGAGTGTGCTGCGGCCGAGCAGCCGGCCGTCCTCGCCGCGCCGGGCGCGGGACAGCACGATCTCGCGCTCCGTCGTAGCCAAAATGGTTGCGAAATCGCGGCGGTCAGCGGCGGCGACGGGGAGCGGATCGAGCTCGGCCGCAGGCACGATGTGGTCGGAGAGAAGGCGGTCCTCCACCATGGCGCGCGGCCACCGCGCGGAGTTGAGGCCGAGCAGCCGGACGAAGCGCCGAGGCGATGCAGCGAGCTCGTTCGCCGGCATCCAGCAGACCGAGACGCAAGCGTCGATGCCGTCGTCCTGCTTGAGCGTCTCCAGGGTGAGGTCGAGCGAAGCGGCGGGACCCTCCGCGAGCGCCCTGCGCCAGATATCGCGTGCGTGCCCGCGCAGCAGCGTCTCGCCCGAATCGCCAGCGGCCTCGATGCCCCGGGACAACAGATCGACGATGGCGGCCAGCGCCGGGCCGCAGTCGATTCCGTCCGGCCACTCGGTGGCGCTCAACCCGTCGATCAGGCGCGTCCAGGCCTCGGGCGACGAAAGTGGCGCACTGGCCGGCAGGATGCGCGTCCAGCCCTCCGGCAAATCCGTGAACGGGCCGGCATGCGCCCTCAGCAGCGTATTCAGACGGCGCATCCGAGTCTGGGAGAGGCCGCGGAGCTGGATGTCCGCGAGCGCCGCCGCCGCCTGCCCCTCCCGGCAGGCCGTGACCGTGACACCGTGCACGAAATGCAGATCGAGATTGGCGTCGGCGCGGAGGGCGAGCAGATGGTCGTCATACTTGGCGGGAGTGGCCGAGGCGATGGCGATGTCGGCGGGCTCCGCCCTGCCGGACGCTAGCAGCTCGCGCGCCCAGCGCATGGGCTCGACCGCCCCGTGGTAGGCCGTGGGGGCGCTCACGGGGGGGGCGGGCCGGGGGGGGGGGGGGGGGGGCTGCTCGCGTCCGGCGGGGCGGAGCCCGCCGACATCGCCATCGCCTCGGCCACGCCCGCCGTGTATGACGACCA
>JAPOPO010000144.1 GCA_026712885.1 Rhodospirillales bacterium
AGGGTCCGCAGGCCGTCGTAGGTGTCGACCACCAGCAGCAGCGGCGCGCCGGCGGGGTGCGCCTCGGGCCGGCGGCTCACCATCGCCGCCGCCGCCGCGCGCTCGAACGCCGCCTGCACGTAGTCGTGGCCATCGTGGTTGGGGCCGGCGAGGGCGACGAACAGGTCGCCTGCTTCAACGCTGCGGCTATCGATGGAGACGCCGGTCGCGCTCCAGGCCTCGGGCACCTTACCGCCCGTTGCCGCGGCGGCTTCCGCCGAGGTCCATAGCGGAACCTTGTGAGCAGGCCGGCTCATGCCGGCCATCGCTCTCCGGGCCACGCCGACATCGTCGAATGCGATCGTACGATCGCCCACGACCTGTTCCTGCTCATGGCCCTTGCCGGCGATGAGCAAGCCGTCGTCCGCGCCCAGCCCCTCGACGGCGGTGCGAATGGCCCGCGCCCTGTCCCCAATCTCCTCGGCACCGGGACAGGCGTCGAGAATCGCCTGGCGGATCGAGGCCGGATCCTCGCGGCGGGGGTTGTCGTCGGTGATGACGACCCGATCTGCGAGCCTTGCCGCGATCTCGCCCATCTCGCGCCGCTTGCCGACATCCCGCTCGCCGCCGCAGCCAAAGACCACCACCAGCGTGCCGGGAATGAGCGGACGCACGGAGCGCAGGGCCGTGGCCAGAGCGTCGGGCGTGTGGGCGTAGTCCACGAAGACGGCGGCGCCGGCCAGATGGCCTGCCACCCGCTGCAGCCGGCCCGGCACGCCGTCTATGCCGTGGAGCGCCTGAATCGCGTCCGCCGCGTCCACGCCCGTCGCCAGTGCGAGGCCGAGAGCGGCGAGCGCGTTCAGGACCTGGAATGCGCCGGAGAGCGGCAGGGTGACTTGGTGAACCGCGCCGGCGACAGCGATGCTGAGCCGCTGCCCCGCCTCGGTGTCGTGACGAGCCAGGAGCCGGATGTCCGCGTCGCCGGTGCCGAAGGTGAGCACGCGCTGCCCGCGCGCCCGGCAGCGGGCCGCGAGTACCGCCACGCGCTCGTCATCGGCGTTGAGCACGGCCGTCCCGTCCGCCGCCATGACCCGCTCGAAGAGGCCAGCCTTGGCCGCGAAGTAGGCGTCGGCGTCCGGGTGGTAATCCATGTGATCGCGGGTGACGTTGGTGAACGCCGCCGCCGCCACGCGCACTCCGTCCAGCCGGTACTGCGCGAGCCCATGACTGGATGCTTCCAGCGCCAGATGGTCGATTCCGTCTTCCGCGAGTTCGGCCAGCACGCGATGCAAGGCAATCGGATCGGGCGTGGTGTGTTGAAGGGGTCGCCACGCGCCATCCGCGTTGACGCCGAGGGTGCCGAGGGAGGCAGCGTTGCGGCCCGAGGCCCGCCAGATCTGGCGCGTGAAGTCCGCCGCCGAGGTCTTGCCGTTGGTGCCGGTGACGCAGACCACGACTTCGGGTTGAGGACCGTGGTAGCGCGCGGCCGCGACCGCGAGCCGGAGACGCGGGTTGGGGTCGGTCACCAGGCTGACCCCCTCTGCGAGGGCGGGGTCGGTCCCCTCGGGCGCGAGCACCGCGGCTGCGCCACGGGCCAGGGCATCGGGGATGAAGTCGACGCCTGTGGCGCGGGTGCCGGCGAGCGCCGCGAACAGGTAGCCGGGCTGCACGTCGCGCGAATCCGATGCGAGCCCCGTGATCTCCACGTCGGCCGCCGCCTGGGGGATCAGGCTAGAAAGACGCATGACTTCCCCCGCCGGCCCAACGGGCGAACGCGGGTTCCTCTTCGGTCTCGTTGGGTTCGACGACGGCCGGCACGCCGAGAAGCGGCGCGATGCGCTCGATGACCGCGCCCGCGACCGGCGCTGCGGTCCAGCCCGCCGTCGCGAAGCCGAAGGTCTCCTTGGTCCCCTTGGGCTCGTCCATCATCGTCAGCACCGCGTAGCGGGGCCGGTCGATGGGGAAGACGCCGACGAAGTTGGTGATCATGCTGTCGTGCTTGTACTTGCCGCCGATGGCCTTCTCGGCGGTGCGGGTCTTGCCGCCCACCAGGTAGCCGGGTACCGCCGCGTTCTTGCCGGTGCCCTCTGACACCACAGCGTAGAGCAGCATCCGCATAACGGCGGAGGTCTCGGCGCTGATGACCCGCTGCTGCACCAGCGGCTCGTCAGGCTCGCGCTTCAGAAGCGTGGGCGTCACCGTGACGCCGCCGTTGACCAGCGCGGCGTAGTTCGCGATCACGTGCAGCGGGGTCACCGCGAGCCCGTGGCCGTAGCTCACGGTCATCGTGGTTTGCTTGGACCAGCGCCGGGGCGCGAGGGGCCGGCCGCGCTCGGACGACTCCAGGGGCATCCGCTCGAACATGCCGAGCGTGCCGAGGAAGGCCCGTTGGCGCTCCGCACCCACCTCTACCGCCATCCGCGCCGCGCCGATGTTGGAGGAGTGGATGAGGATCTCCGGCACCGTGAGCCAGCGGTTCTCGGGATGGTGGTCGCGAATTAGATAGCGCGAGATCCTGATCGGCTCGGTGGCGTCGTAGCTGTCCTCGATCCCGGCGATACCGAGGTCGAGAGACATGGCCACGGTGAAGGGCTTGAAGGTGGAGCCGAGCTCGTAGGTGCCGAGCGTGGCGCGGTTGAACAGCGCCTCCGACGGGCTGCGATCCGGCGCCTTGGGATTGAACGAGGGCAGGCTGACCAGGGCCAGCAGCTCGCCGGTCTGCACGTCCATCACCATGCCGGCGGCGCCGAGCGCCCGATGGGTGGTCATGGTGTCCTGGAGCGCCTGGGCGAGAACGTGCTGCACCCGGATATCGAGGGAGAGCGCGAGCGGGCCGCTGCGGTCCCGGGCGCGCCGGCGCAGCTCGTCGTCGACCGCCTTCTCCACGCCTGCGAGGCCGCGGTTGTCGACGTCCGTGAAGCCGACCGCGTGGGCGAAGAGGCGGCCCTGCGGATAGAAGCGCTGCTCCTGGCGCTCAAGCCAGAGGCCGGGATTGCCGAGCCGGTTGATGGCGTGGGCCTGCTCCGGCGTAAGGTTGTGCCGCAGCAGGGCGGTCTTTCTGCCGGATGCGATGAGGGCAGCCGCGCGCTCCAGGTCGAGATCGGGGAACACGCGCCCGAGCGCGGCCACCGCATCTGCGCGATCGAAGATCTTGTCCGGCTCGACGTAGAGCGCATGGGTGGGCAGGTTGGAGGCGAGGAGCACACCATTGCGGTCCACGATGTCGGCCCGCGCGACAGGCTCCAGCACGGTGACGCCGCCGGCGGCGCCGATGCCGGCCGGGGCGCCGATCACCGCCACGTCGAGGGTGCGCACCACTACAGCGCCGAAACAGACAGCGAGGATCACGCCGGTAGCCAGCAGGCGGATTCGCGCGCGCTCCAGACGCGCAGGAGGCGCCGGCTCGGAGGCGGCACCCGAAGCCTGCGCCCGATCGCGGCGCCACCAGCGCCGTATGGCCAGATCTCTCACCGCTCGAGCTCCCCGCCGATCGGCAGCACCAGGGCGGAGGGCCCGGCGGGCCGCTCGGGCAGCCAGCGGACCTGCGAGGCCTGCACCTGCTCAAGCGGAAGGTGGCGCTCGGCGAGCGCCGCCAGCCGTGACGGGCGTGTGAGGTAGCTCCACTCGGAGCGGAGCACCCGGATCGCCTCGACATGGCGCTTGCGGTCGAGCTCGAGCCCGGCGAGTTCGCGTTCGAGCCCCCTCACCTCGTGCTTCACGAGGAAGAGCCCGAGCATCGCGACGACGAACGCTGCGATCGATATGAGGACCAGGTGCCGCATCATGCGACGAGCCTCTCGTGCCACGGCGGCGCGGCTGTGCGCTCGGCCGCCCGCAGCCGTGCCGAGCGCGCACGCGGGTTGGCCGAGACCTCGGCGCCGTCGGGCTTGCGCGCCCGGCGGGTCAGCAGTGTGAAGGTCGGATCGGGCGATTTCGTGGCAGCGGGCGGCTCGGGGCGATTGGGCTGCCGCCCCCCGCTTCGCTCGCCGGAGAAGCGCCTCACGGGGCGGTGCTCCAGGGAGGACGGGCCCGTGAAGGTCTTCTTCCGCGAGCGCGCGGGGGGGCGGCAGCCCAATCGCCACGAGCCGCCCGCTGCCACGAAATCGCCCGATCCGACCTTCACACTGCTGACCCGCCGGGCGCGTAAGCCCGACGGCGCCGAGGTCTCGGCCAACCCGCGTGCGCGCTCGGC
>JAPOPO010000093.1 GCA_026712885.1 Rhodospirillales bacterium
ACCTGGCCCACCCCGTGCTTCGCGGCAAGAGCCTTGAGCCGGCGCTCGCCGATCCGTGCCGCGCCGAGCTGCGAGAGATAGTCGCCGTACCATTGGTCCGGCACCCTGATCCGGCGGCGGCACATGCGCACGATGTCCTCGTTGTCGCGAAAGTCCCGCTGCACCCGCACGCAGGGGAAGATCAGCGCGCCTTCCTCGTACACGTCGCGGGCCCGCGGCGTGTAAGTGGTCGGGATACTGTCGCCACAGTCGGCCTGATGGCCCTTCACGGTCACGTTGAAGAGGTGCTCACCGTCGCAGAAGACCGGCACGATAATCGACCAGTCGGCGGCGTGGCTGTTGCCGTCGTAGGGATCGTTGTGGAGGTACGCGTCGCCCTCGCGGAAGTCCGGATGCACCCGGCACATGGTCCGGGTCTGCAGATGGGCACCATAGATGTGGGCCGGGATGCCCTCGGCGGCCGCCAGCAGCTCGTTGTCGGCCGTCACGATAGCGCAAGAGAAATCGCGCGATTGACCGATCACGGCCGAGCGCGCAGTGCGCATGACGACGCCCGTCATCTCGCGCAGGATCGCGTCGATCCGATTCGCCATGATCGCGACCTGCACCGGGTCGAGCTCTTCCTTGTCCCTGGCTCCCACGGCGGGCCGCGCCGCATCGGCCACTGGCTCCAGAATGTAGTTGGCGCCGGGTGAGACTCGCGCCCTCGTTTCGGGATAGACCACGACCGTGGTGGTCGGTTCCTCGATGATGGCGGGGCCTGCGATCGAATCGCTCGCTACGAGCACCGCACCCTCGTAGACCGGTGTCTCCAGGAAGCCCGCGTCGCCGAAGAAGGCCTGCGTCGTGCGGCGTGGCACGGGCGGGCCGCTGCGCGCGGCGCCTGGCGCCGCCATTGCTGGCTGGGGCCGGTCGAGGAACGCCGTGAGCCGGCCCTTCCAGTTCAGGCATTCGAGCAGCCCTTCCTCCTCCTTCACGCCATAGAGCCGCTCGTGCACCTCGTGGAAGTGCCCGATCAGCGCGCCCACCGCGCCGGCGCCGTCGAAGCGCGCGGCCGGCATGGCGATCTCGGTCTCCCATTGCTGGTTGAGGTAGCGGGCGTCGACGAAGTGGTCCTTGCGGAAGCGCACGATCCCGCGCGCCCTCAGGCGGTCGGCGAATGCCTCCATCTGGGCATCGATGTCGGAGAGGGTGTCGTTGACCGCTGCCTCGTCCCAGTGATCGGTGCGGACGTAATGGCTCGCGCTGAACTCGGCGACGATGTCGGAATACTGGGCGCCGCAGGCGCTGAGCGCGCCCGCCGTCTTGGGCAGCAGCACGCGCTCGCAGCCGAGGGCGGCGGCGATGGGCAGCACGTTGAGGCCGGCGGCGCCGCCGCCCGCCACGAGCACGCTCTCGCGCGGGTTGACCCCTTCGTTGACGGTGATCTCCTCGATCGCCTTGATCATGGTCTCGCTGGCGAGGGTGAGGATGGCTGCCGCCGTTTCCTCGACGGTCATGTCGAGGGGCTCGGCCAGCGCTTCCACGGCGCGCCGGGCGGCGGCCACGTCGAGCTTCATGCGTCCGCCGAGGAAGGCGTCGGGGTCGATGTAGCCGAGCACCACGGCGGCATCGGTCACCGTCGCCGCATGGCCGTCCCGACCGTAGCAGGCCGGGCCAGGGTCGGCGCCGGCGCTCTCGGGCCCCACGCGCAGCAGCCCGCCCGGATCGATCCAGGCGATCGAGCCGCCGCCCGCGCCCACGCTCCGCACATCGACCGATGAGAGACCGAGATTATGACCGGAGAAGAGCCCGCCCAGCCACGTCTCGCGGGTGTACTTGACCGCGCCGTCGCGCACCATGCTCACGTCGAAGGTGGTGCCGCCGGCATCCACCACCAGCACGTCGCGCCCGAGCCCCTCCGCCTCGGCGTAGGCGATACCGGCGAGCGGAGCCATCGCCGGCCCCGACTTGACCATGAAAATCGGCCGGTCCGCGACGTCTTCCACGTGCATGAGGCCGCCGGAGACCGTGCTGACCAGGAGCTCGCCCGCGAAGCCCGCAGCGCCGAGGTCATCCCGGAGCGCGCGCAGATGGCGCTGCATGAGGGGCTTCAGCGAGGCGTCAATCGCGGCCGAGGACGCGCGTGGGTACTCGCGGAGGATTGGATTGAGCCGGTGCGAGAGCGTGTAGGGCACGCTTGGCATCGTCTCCTCGATCAAGGCGCCCAGCCGCTCTTCATGCGCCGGGTTCTTGATCGACCAGAGCAGGCAGACGGCGACCGCCTCTATGCCCTGGCGCGCGAGCCGGGTCAGCGCTGCGCGCGCGGCGTCCTCATCCAGCGTGCGTTCCACCTCGCCTTCGGCCGTGACCCGCTCGGGAATCTCGGCGGTAAGCCGGCGCGGCACGTAAGGCTTGAGCGGATCGATACGGAGCTCGAAGGGGTGCAGCTTACCGCCCTGGCGGTAGACCAGGATGTCGGGGAACCCCTCGGTCACCAGCATGGCGGTCTTCGCCGTGCTGCCGGTGACGATGGCGTTGGTGGCCCAGGTCGTGCCGTAGATCAGCACGTCCGCATCCCCGATCAGGACCTCGACGGGGATGCCCATGGTCCGCGCCGCATCGGCGAGCCCGGCTTTGACGCCCTCGGCGCTGCGAGAGGGCGTGGACGGCGCCTTGCCGACAATGAGCGCGCCGCCGGGTGCTGCGACGACGACATCGGTGAAGGTGCCGCCGGTATCGACGGCGATTCGGTAGGGCATCGTTGGGCTCCGCGACGGGACCGAGATACCCAGTTTACAGGCTCAGCCACCGCTTCGCCCGTGCGAGCGGGGCAGGGGTGGACGCCCTCCAGGCCCCGCGATAATGTCGCGCCGCCAGCGGAGGAGGGCCCCTTCATGCGACCATCCGGCCGCAGACCGGACGAAATGCGCCAGGTCAGATTGGAGCCGGGCGTGAACAAGCACGCCGAGGGCTCGTGCGTGGTCCGGTTCGGCGACACGCAGGTGCTCTGTACGGCAAGCGTCGAGGATCGCGTACCGCCTTTCCTGCGAAACAAGGGGCGGGGCTGGGTTACCGGGGAGTACGGCATGCTGCCGCGCTCCACAGGGTCCCGCTCGGCCCGAGAAGCCGCGCGTGGGCGCCAGGGCGGGCGCACGCAGGAGATCCAGCGCCTCATCGGGCGCTCGCTCCGCGCCGCGTGCGACCTCGAAGCCCTCGGCGAACGCCAGATCACCCTCGACTGCGACGTCATCCAGGCCGACGGCGGCACCCGCACGGCGGCCATCACCGGCGCCTACGTGGCGCTCCACGCGGCGCTCGACGGTCTCGTCGCCGATGGGACCATCGAGAGCGTGCCGCTTACAGACCAGGTCGCCGCCGTGAGCTGCGGGATCGTCGGCGGCGAGGCGGTGCTGGATCTCGATTACGCCGAGGACAGCACGGCGGACGCGGACGCCAACTTCGTGCTCACCGCCTCAGGCGGGATCGTCGAGATCCAGGGCACTGCGGAGGGCGATCCCTTCAGCGAGGCGCAGCTGATCGCCATGCTGGGCCTCGCTCGCTCAGGCGCCGAGCGGCTGTTCGCCCTTCAGCGGGGCGCGCTCTGCGGGGCAGGCTAGGCGGCATGGCCCGTCGTCTCACGACGGCGCGCCTCATCGTGGCGAGCCATAATGCGGGCAAGGTGCGCGAGATCGCGGCGCTGCTCGAGCCTCTTGGGGTCGAGGCCGTGGGCGCCGCGGCGCTGGGCCTCGCGGAGCCGGAAGAGACGGGGGACACCTTCGTCGCGAACGCGGCGCTCAAGGCCCGTGCGGCGGCAACGGCCAGCGGCGAGCCGGCCCTTGCCGACGATTCGGGCCTTGTCGTGCCTGCGCTCGACGGCGCGCCCGGCATCTATTCGGCACGCTGGGCCGGGCCGGGGAAGGACTTTCGGGTCGCCATGAACCGCATCCAGAGGGAGCTGGCGGCGGGCGGTCACGAGATCGTCGGCGCGGCGGCCTACTTCATCTGCGCCCTTTCCCTCGGATGGCCGGACGGCGATTGCGAAACCGTCGAGGGGCGTGCGGATGGGACGCTGACGTTTCCGCCCCGCGGGCCTCACGGCTTCGGCTACGACCCGATCTTCGTTCCCGATGGCCGCGCGCGCACGTTCGGCGAGATGCCGCCGGAGGAGAAGCAGCCGCTGACCCACAGGGCGCGGGCCTTCGAGCAGCTAGCGACGCTCTTTCGGTCGGGCCAATAGCGATGGGCGAGGCGGAACCGTCTTCAGCCGACGCGCCGTCTGCGCTCGCTCTCTATGTCCACTGGCCGTTCTGCCTCTCCAAGTGCCCCTACTGCGACTTCAACAGCCATGTCAGGGAGAGCGTCGATCAGGCAGCATGGCAGGGCGCCCTGCTGCGCGAGCTCGACCATTTCGCGGCGTTGCTGCCAGGCGCGCGGGTCGCCAGCGTCTTCTTCGGCGGGGGCACGCCGTCGCTGATGCCGCCAGAGACTGCAGCTGCGGTGATCGACCGGGCGGCGGCGCGGTGGTCGCTCACGGCGGATGCCGAGATCACCCTCGAAGCCAATCCGACCTCGACCGAGGCGGCATGCCTGGAGGAATTTCGGGCGGCCGGCGTGAACCGGGTGTCGCTGGGTGTGCAGGCGCTGGACGACCGGGTGCTCGACTTCCTGGGGCGCGGGCACGACGCGGCAGAGGCGCGGCAGGCGGTGGCGGTGGCGCAGCGTATCATGCCGCGCAGCTCCTTCGACCTGATCTACGCGAGGCCCGGCGACACTGTCGAGGCCTGGCGCGATGAGCTGACCGAGGCGCTGTCGTTCGCGGATAACCACCTCTCGCTCTACCAACTCACCATCGAGAAGGGCACGCCCTTCTATCGCGAAGAGCGCGAGGGCGCGTTCGCGCTGCCCGACGACGACACCGGCCGGGCCCTGTATGACCTGACCCAAGAAACCATGGGGGAGGCCGGCTTCACGGCCTACGAGGTTTCCAACCATGCGCGCGGCGGAAATGAGTGTCGCCACAATCTTGCCTATTGGCGCTATGACGATTACGTGGGTATCGGGCCGGGCGCCCACGGCCGCATCCGGCCGGCAGGCGAGGGGCGGCAAGCGACGCGCCAGCACGCCGGCCCCGAGACTTGGCTCGCTGCGGTCGAGCGCGACGGCCACGGGACCGCCGAGACTCGCGGCCTCGACTCGCAGGAGCAGGCCCGCGAGATGCTGATGATGGGACTTAGGCTTGCGGAAGGGGTGTCGGAATCGCACCTGCGGCAGCGCACTGGCTGCGAACCCGACCGGGTGATCGACCGTACGGCTCTCGCGCGCCTCGTGGACGCTGGCTATCTGGAACGCCGGGACGGGAGGCTCGGGGCCACAAGCGCCGGCCGGCCGCTCCTCAACAGCGTGTTGGCCGAACTGCTCGCCTGAGCGGCGGGCACCGCCCTTCGACTCGTCCCCCGGCCTCCTCCCTCGCTACCCCGAATCATGGTGCGGTGCACACTACCCCCGGCCTGCGCGACTCTCGCGTCATGCAGCGCACGAATCAGCAAGCCGAGGCGAGTTCGATCGTCCGCAATTCGCTTCGGATTGCCTGCCGCGCTTGGGCCGCCTGTTCCACGGAATCCCACTTTTTCCCGGCAAAGACCGGTTACCGCTCGGGCCCGTGTACCAGACGTACGCCCGGATACTCTGTAGTACGATAACTCCTTATGTCTGATGGTCTATTCCTCCTTCCTCCGCCATTTCCACCCCTTGCACCTATGCCGCAGATACGCTCCAATAACCGCTGATACCA
>JAPOPO010000373.1 GCA_026712885.1 Rhodospirillales bacterium
TCCGCCACGGCTTCACCGCCCGCTTCTACGCCCTGCTCTACGGGGAGGACGAAGGGGAGGCGTTCGCCTCGGTCGGCCGGCGCACCGCGCTGCTGGGCGAGGACATCGCCGCCGCCGACGAGAAGACGCTGCGCGCTGCGCTTGCCGCCGGGCTGGAGGCTGCCGTCGATGGCCTGGACTCGTTCGCAAGCTGGGGTGAGATGCACCGCCTCAGCCTTGCGCATCCTCTCTCCTACGTTCCGCTCATCGGCGGGCGCTACGAATTCGCCGAGGCCGGCGTCGGCGGCAGCTCGGACACGCTGATGAAGACCGCGCACGAGCCCGCCGCCGAGCGTCACACCGTGAACTACGGGTCCAACGCAAGGCACATCTCCGACATGACGGACCCGGACGAGAACTATTTCGTGCTGCTCGGCGGGCAGGATGGCTGGTTCAACAGCACGACCATCCTGGATCAGTGGGAGCTCTGGCGCCGCGGCGACTACGTCCGCGTGCCGCTCACGCTCGATGGGGTGCGCGCGAGCTTTCCGCACGTGCTCTCCCTGAAGAACTGAGTCGGAGAGGCGGAGACGCCCGCAACGGGACCATGTACGACGCGACCTGGATGCTGCGGCTCTATGCCCGGCGGCGCCTGCGGCAGCTTGAGGCGATGGAGCCGCAGCAGGCGCAACGCCGCGTCCTGCGTTCCCTCATTCACCGCGGCCTTCGCACCAAATTCGGTCGAGACCACGGATTCTCGACCGCCTGGTCCCTCGACGATTACCGCGCGCGCGTGCCGCTGCGCGACTACGATGCGTTCTGGGAGACCTATTGGCAGGCGCCCTTCCCGCGCCTCACAGACTGCACGTGGCCGGGCCTCATTCCCTGGTTCGCCGTGTCGTCAGGAACGGCGACGGGTACCACGAAATACATCCCCGTGAGCCGGGAGATGCGCCGGTCGAACGTGCGCGCGGGCGCCGAGCTCCTGACCCACCATCTCGCCAATCGACCGCAGAGCCGCCTCTTCGCGGGCCGTGTCTTCATGCTGGGCGGCTCGACCGGCCTGGTGCGCCAGGCGCCGGGGGTCTTCAGCGGCGACCTGAGCGGCATCGCTGCGGCGTCGATGCCCAACTGGGCGCGGCTGCGCTACTTCCCGCCGCGCGATCTCGAAGGCATCGCCGATTGGCAGGTCAAGATCGGCCGCTTCGCCGAACGCTCCCTGGAGACGGCGATTTCGGCGATCGCCGGCACGCCGAGCTGGTTGCTGATCTTCTTCGAGCGTCTGGCCGAAGTCGCGCGTGCCCGGCGAGGCGGCGCGGCATGCCGGATCGCTGACATTTATCCGGGACTCGAGCTGCTGTCGCCCGGCGGCGTCGCCTGGGCGCCCTATCGCGACCGCTTCGCCGCCCTGCTCGAAGGCAGCCGTGCGGAGACGCGTGAAGTCTACCCGGCGAGCGAAGGCTTCTTCGCCATCGCGGACGGCGACGACGGTGCCGGCATGCGGCTCCTGCTCGATACCGGGATCTTCTACGAGTTCATCCCCGTCGATCAGCTCGACAGCGCGCACCCGGACTGCCGCTGGATCGGCGACGTCGAGCCGGGGGTCAACTACGCGCTGGCGGTGACCACCTGCGCCGGCCTCTGGCGCTACCTCGTGGGCGACACGGTGACCCTGGTCGAGTGCGACCCGCCCCGCGTTCTCGTCACCGGACGGACGAGCTACATGCTCTCCGCCTTCGGCGAGCACGTGATCGGCATCGAGGTCGATCGCGCCGTGGCGGAGGCGGCACGCGCAATCGGCGCGACAGTCAGCGATTTCGCCGCCGGAAGCGTGTTTCCGGAGGAGACCGGCACGCGCGGCGGGCACCTCTACATCGTCGAGCTGGGAGCGGAGCGGGGCGCGGGCGGCCTCGAAGCCGCGCAGCAGGCGCGCTTCGCCGCCGCGCTCGACGCAACGCTCTGCCGCCTCAACGACGATTATGCCGCTCACCGCGCAGGCGGCTACGGCATGGACGCGGCGCGCGTGCGCTTTCTGCGCGCCGGCGGATTCGCGGCGTGGATGAAGAGCCGCGGCAAGCTCGGCGGCCAGAACAAGGTGCCCCGCATCATCAACGACCCGGCGCTCTTCGCCGCACTCCGCCGCTTCGCCGACGCGTATGAGGAGCGAGGGAAAGGGGCGGCGCAGCGATGAAAGATCTTGGCGCCAGCACTCGCCTGTTGATGATCGAGGACGACCGTGAGCTTGCCGAGATGGTCGCGACCTATCTCGGCCGCGCCGGCATTGCGCTCGAGCATCGGGAGAGCGCCCAGGCCGGTCTCGCCGCCGCGCTTCACGGCGGCTACGACGCGGTGGTGCTGGACCTGATGCTGCCCGACGGCGACGGCCTCGAGCTCTGCCGGGCGATCCGCGCCCGCTCCGACGTGCCGATCCTGATGCTGACGGCGCGGGGCGAAGAGGCGGACCGCATCGTGGGCCTGGAGATCGGCGCCGACGACTACCTGCCCAAGCCCTTCAACCCGCGCGAGCTGCTGGCCCGCCTGCGCGCCATCCTGCGCCGCCGCGCCCCTGGTAGCCGGGCCGCTGCTGGCGAGACGCTGAGCTTCGGCCGGCTCGTCATCGACCGCGCGGCGCGGCGGGTGCTGGTCGATGGCGCGGAGCGCTCGCTGACCGGCCACCAGTTCGACCTGCTCTGCGCGCTGGCCGAAAGCGCCGGCCGCGTGCTCAGCCGCGAGCA
>JAPOPO010000095.1 GCA_026712885.1 Rhodospirillales bacterium
CCTCGCCGGAGGCGAAGCCGGCGGTACCGCCCTGCCCCTGACCCGAGATCGTGTAGCCGTTGGGCGGATCGAGGTCGGAGAGGGTGACTCCGCCCTTGAAGGTCGCCTTGACCGGCCCGACCTTGATGACCAGCGTCGCGGTCATCTCGGTGTCGGAGGTCTTCTCGATCTCCTGGCAGCCGGGCAGGCACTCCTTCAGAACCGCGGTGTCGTTGAGCGCGCGCCACACCGTTTCCCGATCGGTCGGGACCCGGAACTCACCATTCATCTTCATTCCGCGATGCTCCCTGCCGCGGGGGCGCCAAGAGCCGCTAAACGTAGTAGATGACCAGGCAGGCGCCAAGCAGGACCAGGATCCAAAGCGCGGCGGCGCCGGTCGGCCAGGTGCGCGCCAGCACCCCGCCCGGCCTGTGCTGCTGCGCGATCAGATGGAACAGGCGATCCGCGCCGCGCGCGGATTGCTCCCGGATGCCCGAAGTGAGGGCCGCCACCGCGCCCTCGACGCGGCGGGCAATGCCCGGCAGCAGGCGCCGGTAGAGCCAGTCGCTGTCGATGTTCACCGAACGCAACTCGGGCGGATAGAGGCCGACCAGGTTGAGGAAGACGAAGGCCAGTGCCGAGAAGAATAGAAGCTGGACCTGCACCAGCACGTGGCTGCCGGTGTAGGGCACGTAGCCCACCTCGTACGGCAACAGCGCATAGAGCCACGCCGGGTAGGAGCCGATGACGATGCAGAGGATCGCCGCCATCGCCATGGCGATGCGCATGTTGAGCGGTGCTTCCCTCGTGCGGATACCGCTGTCGTGGGCGAAGAAGGCGAAGTACGGGACCTTGATGCCGGCGTGGTGGAAGACGCCGGCGGAGGCGAAGAGCAACAGGATCCAGACGATCCAATGACCCTCGGCTATCGCGGCGCTCATCACCATCGACTTGCTGACGAAGCCGGAAAAGAGCGGGAAGGCGGAGATCGATGCCGCGCCCACGATGCAGAGCCCGGTCGTCTGCGGCATCGACTTGTAGAGCCCGCCGAGCTCGGAGCCGTTGATCTTGCCGGTCTGGTGCAGCACCGCACCCATCGACATGATCAGCAGCGCCTTGTAGATGACGTGGCTGAAGACGTGGCTCACCGCTCCGTTGAGCGCGAGCGTGGTGCCGATTCCGACGCCCACAACCATGAAGCCGATCTGGTTGATCATGCTGTAGGCGAGCACGCGGCGGAGGTCGTTCTCGATCACCGCGTAGAAGATGGGGAAGGCGGTCATCGCCGTGCCGATGGGGATCAGCACCTCGGTGCCGGCATAGCCGCGTGCCAGCGCATAGACCGCGAGCTTGGTCGAGAACGCGCTCAGGAACACCATCCCCGTCGGTGTCGACTCCGGGTAGGCATCGGTGAGCCAGGTGTGTACCAGCGGGAAGCCGCACTTGATCCCGAAGGCGACGAAGATCAGCACACCGGGAAGGCTGTCGATCCCGATATGACCGAAGGCGGCGGAGCCGGTGTCGCCGATCAGGATCACCGCTCCACCCAGAAGCAGGAGGCCGGAGACGAGCTGGAACACGAGATAGCGCATCGCCGCCCGCACCGCCCTCGGCGTGCGCCGGGCCAGGATCAGCAGCACCGAGCCGAGCGTCGCCCCTTCCCAGAAGATGACCAGGGTGATGAGGTCGCCGGCGAAGACGGCGCCGAGCGTCGATCCCGCGTAGATCAGCACCCCCGCCTGCTGCAGTCGGTCGCGCACGTGGAAAGCGAAGACGGCGCCGAGGAACGCCGCGATATGGAACAGGAGGCCGAAGAGCAGGCTGAGCGAATCGGCGCGCAGCAGCGTGAGCCGCGTGTCGAGCAGCGGAACTTCCAGCCCGTCCGTACCGCCCCACACAAACCACAAATTGATCCCGCCGAGCAGCGGCACGGCGGGCACGAGGAACCGACGCAGCGGCGCCGGCGACACGACCGTGAGCAGCGCCGCTGCGAGGAAAATGAAGGCTGGTGGGATACTACTCGTCATAGTGATCCTCGCGCCGCATCACGAGGCGGCGCAGCTCCTTCGCGGCGAGCACCAGCACGACGCAAGCGATGAAGCCGAAGAACCCGTAGAAGCCGAACCAGCCTTCCCAGAAGTACTCCTCGTGCCGGTGGAAGCCTGCGTCGATCACCAGCACGCCGACGCAGAGCGCTGCGAAGAACCAGATGAGCCGCATCACATTGCGGCGTTCGTCGAGCCAGTATCTCTTTTTCATCTCGGTCTCTTACGGCGTCCCGGCGAGAGGCTGAACTAGAGTGAGAAGCGCCTGCGGGTAGAAGAAGAGCGCAGCCGTGCCGAGCGCCGTCACCAGGGTCGCCGCCAGGATCGGCCAGGGCGCCTCGGCGCGGCCCGCGGCCACCGGCATGCCCGTGGCCGGGAAGAAGGCGCGGATGAGGATGGGCACGAAGTAGAGCGCGTTCAGCAAGGAGCTTGCGAGCAGCACCGCGATCACCGCGATGTGGCTGGCATCGTCGGCGCCCGCCACCAGGTACCACTTGCTCCAGAGCGCGGCGAAGGGCGGCAGCCCGATCAGGGCCAGTGCGCCCACGGCGAACGCGCTCATGGTGACAGGCATGCGGTAGCCGATGCCGTCGAGCTCGCTTACCAGCCGCTTGTGGGCGGCGGTGTAGATCGCGCCCGCGCAGAAGAAGAGCGTGATCTTGCCGAAGGCGTGGGTCGCGATGTGCATGGCGCCGCCCACGACGCCGGCGCTGGTCGCGAGCGCGCCGCCCAGCACCACGTAGGAAAGCTGGCTCACGGTCGAATAGGCGAGGCGGCGCTTCAGGTCGTCCTGGCGCAGCGCGATCAGCGAGGCGATCACGATGGTCGCGGACGCGACCGCGATGAGCCACTCGCTGCCCGCCATCGCGCGCAGGAAATCGATGCCGAAGATGTAGACGATGACCTTGAGGACCGTGAACACGCCGGCCTTGACCACGGCGACCGCGTGCAGGAGCGCGCTCACCGGCGTGGGCGCCACCATCGC
>JAPOPO010000361.1 GCA_026712885.1 Rhodospirillales bacterium
CCGAGCGGCCGATCTACAGCGTGATGTCCGGGCCGACGCTGGCCCCGGTCGCGGCCAGGCGGCTCGCAGACGCACCCGATCTCGTGGTCGTGGACATGGGCGGCACCTCGTTCGATGTCTCCGCGGTGCGGGACGGGCAGCTCGTCATCTCGCCCGAAGCGATGCTGACCGAGTTCGACATGCCGGGCATGCCGAAGGCGGACGTGCGCTCGGTCGGCGCGGGCGGCGGCTCCATCGCCCACGTGGACGCGGGCGGGCTGCTCCGCGTGGGGCCGGAGAGCGCGGGCGCCGATCCCGGCCCCGCCTGCTACGGGCTTGGCGGCACCCGACCCACCGTGACCGACGCCGACGTGGTGCTCGGCATCATCGACCCCGACTACTTTCTCGGCGGCCGGATGCGGCTCGACAGGGAAGCGGCAGAGCGGGCGGTCGGCACCATCGCCGATGCTCTGGGCATCGAGCTTGCGGCTGCCGCGCGCACCATCGCCAGCACGGTCGATCACACCATGATCGCCGCCATCGAGGACATCACCGTGCAGGAGGGGATCGACCCGCGCGAGAGCTACTTCGTCGCCGGCGGCGGCGCGACCGCCGTGCACATGGGCCAGATGGCGCGGGTGCTCGGCATCAAGGGCTACATGGTGCCCAAGTTCTCTGCCGGCTTGAGCGCCTTCGGCGGCCTGATTTCCGACATCGTGTGGGAGGAGACCGCGACGCTGGTGACCGACGCCGCGCGCTTCGACGTGGACGGAGTCAACCGGGTGCTGGTCATGCTGGTGGAGCGGGGCTGCGCCTTCCTCGCCCGCGCGGGCATCGCCGAAGCCGATCAGCGCTTCGAGTACGCCTATCTCGGCCGCTACCAGTACCAGTCATGGGAGATTGAGGTGCCCTTCGCGACTGCGGGCGCTGCCCTCAGTGCCGACGACGTGCCCGGCCTCGCCGACGGTTTCCACCGGATGCACGAGCGCATCTACACGATCAAGAACGAGAACGACCTGGTCGAGTTCACCACGTGGAAAGTGCGGGCCATCGGGCCGGCGGCCGCCGAGTTTGCGCCGGCGGAGGGCGCGGCAACGGGGGGAGCGGCGGAGCCTCACAGCACGCGCCAGGTTCACCTGCCCAGTCGCGATGCGCCGGAAACGATACCGGTCTATCGCGGCAACGACCTCGCGCCCGGTGCCACGATCGGAGGCCCCGCCATCGTCGAGGAAGCGACGACCACCGTCCTGGTGCCCGAAGATGCCGCAGCCGTCATCGACACGCTCGGCAACTACCGCGTGACGCTGGGATAACCGCGTACGGCTACGGCTTCCGCCCGATCGCCTCGCCCCAGGCGAAGGCGGCGAAGGCGCCGGGCTCGTCCATCCATGCGTCGAGCGAGCGGCTCCACCGGTCGAACTGCTCCTGGCTCGCCAGCCCGTGCTTCATCGTCGCTTCCATGGTCAGCGGCGAGAAGAACCAGCCGATGATCAGACCGCGAAGAAAGGCGAGGTCGTCGGCCGTGTCGTAGGTTTCGAAGGAGGCGGTTGCGCGCACGTTCACGAACCCGGCCTCGACGAACGCGCCTTTCAGCTCCCGGCCCATCTGGGGATGGCCGCCATTGGCCGCAAGCAGCTTGAGAAATGTCGCCCAAACCGTGCTGCCCGTGACGCCGCTCAGATCGCGCGCGGGCTCGAGGAACGACGAGTCGCCGAACACCTCACGCGCGGCGAAGAGACCGCCGGGCTTCAGCACCCGCTTCACCTCGGCGAGCACCGCCTGCGTGTCGGGGACATGGTTGAGCAGGGCGTGGCAGTGGGCCACGTCAAAGGACGCGTCCTCAAAGGGAAGGTCGGTCGCATCCCCGGCTTGAAAGACCGCGTTGTCGTGGCCGCCGGCCTTGGCCGCCGCGCCAGCCATCTCGATCTGCGAGGCCTCCATGTCGATGCCTAGCAGCTCGCCAGGGGCGACGGCGTCCGCCAGCCCCACCGATATCGTGCCGGGGCCGCAGCCGAGGTCGAGCAGGCGCATACCGGGGCTAAGGTACGGCAGCAGATGGGCGGCGCAGTCCGCCGCGTTCCTGCGTTCGAGCATTTTCTGGAACTCGGGGCCGTAGCCCATGGTGTAGGTGGGAGTGGACGCTTCTTGATTGGAGGCGCGGCTCATCGATGGCTCCCGGTCCGAGATTGTCGACTTTACGGGCATAAGGCGAATGCGCGACGCTATGCAAGAGAAGCATTGCGTGTCGATGCAAGGGCGCCGTGACGACGAAGGGAGGAGTTCGGTGGTTAAGACTTTGGAAGGTGCCTGCCATTGCGGCGTGATCGGGGTTGCGCTGGAGGTAGACGACGACACCCCTCTCTCCCCGCGCCATTGCGGCTGCAGCTTTTGCCAGAAGCACGGCAGCCTCTACGTCTCCGCACCGACAGGTCGGCTCACGATCACGCTGGCCGAGCCCGACCGGGTGAGCCGCTATGCCTTCGGCCACGAGACCGCGACCTTCCTCGTCTGCGGCCGCTGCGGCGTGATCGCCGCGGCCGTCTGCGAGATGGAAGGGCGACCCTATTCGGTCCTGAACTCGAACCTGCTGGAGCCGCCCCTCGACGTGGACCGGGCTTCCATCCCCATCGCCGACTACGAGGCGGAGGATGTCCCCGACCGGCTCGCGCGCCGCAAGCAACGCTGGATCGGGAACGTCACTATCGTCGAGAGATAGCCGCGGGAGCGCGTCCGTCTTCGACGGACGCGCGATAGGCCGCGCCAGCGGCCCGCCGCGCTAGGGCCTGTTCACACTAATTATGCGAATCGTGTCATCATTCCTGGATGGAGATCACGGAGGCTCAATACGCCCGCATTGCCCCGTACCTTCCGGTGCAACGCGGCAACGTCAGGCTGTCGAACCTGCAAGTGCTC
>JAPOPO010000351.1 GCA_026712885.1 Rhodospirillales bacterium
CGACCTGCTCGACCGTTCCGGTGCGGCGCGCGGCGATGGCGGCGCCGGAATCTCGCGCCACCACCGTTTCCATGCCGGTGCCCACCAGCGGCGCCTCCGCGCGCACCAGGGGGACCGCCTGGCGCTGCATGTTGGAGCCCATCAGCGCCCGGTTCGCGTCGTCGTTCTCGAGGAAGGGGATGAGGGCAGCAGCGACTGAGACCAACTGCTTCGGCGAGACGTCCATGTACTCGATGTTGTCGGGCGCCGACATCACGAACTCGCCGTTGCGCCGGCAACTGACCAGATCCTCGCTGAGAGCGGCGCTCTCGTCCGTCTTCGCGTTGGCTTGGGCGATGGTGTACTTCCCCTCTTCGATCGCGGACAGATAGACCACCTCGTCGGTCTGGCGGCCCTCCTCCACCTTGCGATACGGGCTCTCGATGAAGCCGTAGCGGTTGACCCGTGCGTAGGTGGCGAGGCTGTTGATCAGCCCGATATTGGGGCCTTCCGGCGTCTCCACCGGGCAGATGCGCCCATAGTGCGACGGGTGCACGTCGCGCACCTCGAAGCCTGCCCGCTCGCGCGTGAGCCCGCCCGGGCCCAGCGCAGAGAGCCTGCGCTTGTGCGTGATCTCGGACAGCGGGTTGGTCTGGTCCATGAACTGCGAGAGCTGGGACGAGCCGAAGAACTCGCGTACCGCCGCCGCTGCCGGCTTCGCATTGATCAGGTCGTGCGGCATGACGGTGTCGATATCGACCGAGCTCATCCGCTCGCGGATCGCGCGCTCCATCCTGAGCAGGCCGATGCGGTACTGGTTCTCCATCAGCTCGCCGACCGAGCGCACCCGGCGGTTGCCCAGGTGGTCGATGTCGTCGATGTCGCCGATGCCGTCCTTCAGCGCGACCAGCGTGGTGACGACGGCGACGATATCCTTGCGCCGCAGCACCCTGAGCTCGTCGTTGCCGTCGAGATTGAGCCGCATGCCCATCTTCACCCGGCCGACGTCGGAGAGGTCGTAACGCTCGGAGCCGAGCATGACGAAGGCCTCCGCAGGCACCCATACCGGCTCGTTGATCTCACCGGGCCGGACCGCCGCGGGAACGATGATCCTGAGCCAGTCCTCCTCCTGCTCCAGGATCCAGACATCGCCCATGTCGGCCCGCTTCAGGCGGCCAAGCACCTCGGCGGCCTCGTCAGGCTCTGCGCGGGCGTCGACCGACTCCTCCTTGATCCGGGCCTTGCCGAAGATTAGGTCGTAGAAGAGCTTTTCGGCGGTCTCGACCGTGGGCGGCTCGCCCGGCCGCATCACCTTGTAGATTTCGAGCAGCGCCTCTTCGCGGCTCGACGTCTTGTCCTGCCTGATGGTGTTGCGGATGTAGGCGCCGACATTGATATGGTCGATGCCGAGGACCGAGATCCGGTCGATCCCGCACTCCTCCATCGATTCGAGCGTCTTCTCCTCGATCTCGCCGCCGGCCTCGATCAGCACCTCCCCGGTCTCGGTATTGATCATGTCGTCGGAGGCGTATTGCCCGATCAGCTTGTCGGCGCCGATTAGCTGCTCGGTCATGCCGGCGTCGCTCAGCTTCTTGAGCACGCGCGCGGTCACGCGGCGCCCGGCCTCGACCACGGTCTTGCCGCTGGCGGCGTTCACCAGATCGTCCAGCAGCTTCACCCCGCGCAGGCGCTCGGGCTCGATCGGCGCCTTCCAGCCGTCATCGCAGCGGGTGTGCATCACCTTGGAATAGAAGTGATCGAAGATCTCCTCCGTATCCATGGCGAGCGCGCG
>JAPOPO010000374.1 GCA_026712885.1 Rhodospirillales bacterium
CGAGACCGAGGCGCGTCTCGGCGCCTACATCCGCGCCCGTCAGGCCGATCACGGCGGCTGGCCGCTCTTCCCCGGCGGGGCGTTCGACATCAGCTGCACCGTCAAGGCCTACTACGCCCTCAAGCTGATCGGCGACGACCCGGAGGCGCCGCACATGGTGCGCGCCCGCAAGGCCGTGCTCGCCGCCGGCGGCGCCGCCCGCTGCAACGTGTTCACGCGAATCACCCTTGCGCTCTTCGGCCAGGTACCGTGGCGCGCCGTGCCGTCCATGCCGGTGGAAGTGATCAACCTGCCGCGCTGGTTCCCCTTCCACCTGACCAAGGTCTCCTACTGGTCACGCACCACTATCGTCCCGCTCACGATCCTGCTCGCGCTCAAGCCCCGCGCGAAGAACCCGCGCGGCATCGGCATCGCCGAGCTGTTCACCATCCCTCCCGAGCGGGATTGGCACTACTTCCCGAGGGATACCGTCACGCAGTGGTGCTTTCTGACCCTCGACCGCGTGCTGTCGGTCGGCGAGAACGCGATACCCGGCGGGGTGCGGCGCCGCGCCATCGACAAGGCGCTCGACTGGTGCCTGACCCGGCTCAACGGGGAGGACGGCCTGGGCGCGATCTTCCCGCCCATGGCCAACGTGGTCATGGCCTTCGATGCGCTGGGCTACGGGCCCGATCATCCGCCGCGCCGCACCGCGCGCAGGGCGGTCGACCTCCTGCTGACCGAGCCGGCGAACGGCGATCAATACTGCCAGCCCTGCGTCTCGCCCGTCTGGGACACCGGGCTTGCCGCGCTGAGCCTCCTGGAATGCGACAGCGAGGACGACCGCCGTGCGGCGGACGATTCCCTCCCCTGGCTCGCCGACCTCCAGATCCTCGATGTCGCGGGCGACTGGGCAGCGATGCGACCGGATGCCCCGCCGGGGGGCTGGGCCTTCCAGTACCGCAACGATTACTACCCCGACGTGGACGACACGGCGGTGGTCGCCATGGCGCTGCATCGCGCCGATCCCGAGGCGCACCGAGAAGCGATCGAGCGGGCGGCTGACTGGATCGTCGCCATGCAGAACGAGAACGGCGGCTGGGGCGCCTTCGACGCCGACAACGAGCACTACTCGCTCAACCACATTCCCTTCGCCGACCACGGCGCCCTGCTCGACCCCGCGACCGCCGACGTGAGCGCGCGCTGCGTGAGCTTCCTCTGTCAGATCGGCTACGCGCGCGAGCACGAGACCGTCGCCAAGGGCGTCGCCTATCTCCGCGCCGAGCAGGAGGAGAACGGCTCCTGGTTCGGCCGCTGGGGCACCAACTACATCTACGGCACCTGGTCGGTGCTCTGCGCACTGAACGCCGCCGGCGAGGACCCGGCATCGCCCACCATCCGCAAGTCGGTCGCCTGGCTGGAGGCCAAGCAGCGCGCCGACGGCGGCTGGGGCGAGACCGGGGACAGCTACTACACCGAGCGCATCGAGCGCGCGTTCGACGTGGTCTCGACCCCGTCGCAGACCGCGTGGGCGCTGCTCGCGCTCATGGCCGTGGGCGAGGTTGAGAGCGATGCGGTGCGGCGCGGCATCGACTATCTCTGCCGCGCCGAGCGCCAGGGCGCGAAGTGGCTGGAGGACGACTATACTGCAGTCGGCTTCCCGCGCGTCTTCTACCTCCGCTATCACGGCTACAGCGCCTACTTCCCTCTCTGGGCGCTGGCGCGCTACCGCTCCCTCTCGCGCGGCAACGACCACCGCCCGCGCTACGGCATGTAGAGAGACGCCGGGCCGGGCGCGCGATGGCTGACCGGTATCGCATCGGCGTCATCACGGGCCTGGCGGCCGAGGCCGCCACCTTGCCCGGGGGCGCGCTCTGGATCGCAGTCTCGGCAGCCAACCCGGCGCGCGCGGCGCAGGCGGTCGATGCCATGATTGCAGGCGGTGCCACTCTGTTGGTGAGCTACGGCCTCGCCGCCGGGATCGACCCCCGTCTCGGCCCGGGCGCTTTGCTGCTCCCCGAGTCGGTGATTGCCCACGAAGGGGAGGTCGAGACGCCCGACCGCGGCGGCGGGCGCGACCAGCTCCAACGGATGTCCTCCTTCAAGCGGGAGGGCGAGCCCCAGCTACCGGAGGCGCCGTCAGCCGAAGAATACCTGCCGGTGGATGCAACCATGCGCGAGGCGTTGAACCAGGCGCTCGGAGAGCGCATTGAAGGCGGCGCGCTCGCCGGCGTCGACTACCCGCTGATTTCCGGCGATCAGAAGCTTTCGCTCTTCGCGCAGACCCGCGCGAGGGCCGCGGACATGGAGAGCCACGTCGTCGCCCGCGCGGCGGTGGCGGCCGGCATTCCCTTCGTCGTGATCCGCGTGGTCAGCGACCCGAGCAACCGGCCGCTGCCGCGAGCCGCCCTCGCCGGGGTCACCGAGGACGGACGCATCGACGGTAGGGCGATCGTGGGCGCGCTTTTGCGGCGCCCGTGGGAATGTATGGATATGCTGACGCTTGCGCTCGACGGAGCGCAGGCGATGCGCCGGCTACGCCGCGTTGGTCGCCGGGCGGCGCCCCTTCTCGCTAGCCTGTGAGGCGGCCTCTTCGGCGAGGCGGATCTCGCGCAGCTTGTCCTGCACGTGCCGGTCGAACATGTACTGGGCGGGCCGCGCCTTGGTCAGGTCGATCTCCGGAACCATCGGCCCGGTTGTCCTGATCCCGCGCAGCTTGACCATCAGCGCGGCCCAGGGCCGTGACAAGGAGTGCTCCGCCGCGGTCGGCTCGTAGCCGCAGTGGACCATGCAGTCCGCGCACTTCTCGTAGCGGCCGGTGCCGTAGGAGTCCCAGTCGGTCTCCTCCATCAGCGCGCGGAAGCTCCCGGTATAGCCTTCGCCGAGCAAGTAGCAGGGCTTTTGCCAGCCAAAGACGTTGCGGGTCGGATTGCCCCAGGGCGTGCACTGGAAGTCCTGGTTCCCCGCAAGGAAGTCCAGGAACAGGCTGGACTGGCTGAAGCGCCAGTTCTTGCCCTCACCGCGCGCGAAGATGTCGCGGAAGAGCTCCTTGGTCTTGCTGCGGTTGAGGAAGTGCTGCTGGTCGGGCGCGCGCTCGTATGAGTAGCCGGGCGAAACCGTGATCGCCTCCACCCCCAGCTCGTCCGTCGCGAAGTCAAAGAATTCCGCAAGCCGCTCCGCCGGGTGGCCGTCGAACACGGTGGCGTTGACGTTGACCCGGAAGCCGCGGCTCCGGGCCTCCTTGATCGCCGCCACCGCGCGCTTGAAGGTGCCGGGCTGGTCGACCGCGTGGTCGTGCTCTTCCTCCAGCCCGTCGAGATGGACGGAAAAGGTCAGGTACTTGCTCGGCGTGAACTGATCGAGCTTCTTCTTCAGCAGCAGCGCGTTCGTGCAGAGATAGACGAACTTCTTGCGCGCGATGATTTTGGCGACGATCTCACCCATCTCGGGGTGGATCAGCGGCTCGCCGCCGGGGATCGAGACCATCGGCGCGCCGCACTCGTCGACCGCCTGCAGGCATTCGTCGACGCTCAGGCGCTGGTTCAGGATCTCTGCCGGGTAGTCGATCTTGCCGCAGCCGGGGCATGCGAGGTTGCAGCGGAACAGCGGCTCCAGCATGAGCACGAGCGGATAGCGCTTCTCGCCCGAGAGCTTCTTGCCGACGATATAGGCGCCGACGCGGATTTTCTGGATCAGCGGGACGGACATCGGA
>JAPOPO010000265.1 GCA_026712885.1 Rhodospirillales bacterium
CGGCGTGCAACACCATGTCGGTGTCCATCAACGATGAAGCGTCCTCGCTCGGCGCCTCGCCCTTGAGCATGTAGAGGAAGTTCGCGGCATGGCCGAGGTCGGCGCTCGCCGGCACCGGGTCCCGGCCCTGGCGGATGTGGTGATGCGCGGTCACGATCATCGGCACCTGCGAGGTGAGCCGGACGCCCTTGCGCCGCGTCGCCTCCAGTGAGTTGTCGCCCGTCTCGGGATCGTAGGCGGCCAGCGCGGAGACTGCGGTTCGCAGCACGTCCATGGGGTGCGAGTCCTTCACCGCGCCGATAATGTCGTGGATCGCACCGGGCAGCGTGCGTGCCTCCTTCAGCGCAGCGTCGAAGGCGTCGAGCTCGGCGCGCGTCGGCAGCTCGCCGTGGAGCAGGAGGTAGCCGGTCTCCTCGAAGGACGAGTGCTGTGCGAGATCGTGGATCGAGTACCCCCGATAGCGGAGCTCCCCGGCGCGGCCGTCGATGAGCGTGGTCGGCGAGCGGTCGAAGCACAGGTCCTTCAGGCCACGATGCACCTCGGGTTGGTTCGCATCCGTCATGAGCGTCTTGCCTCTCGCCTGTTGAGAAACCGAATCGTAGCCGACGGCGCCGGCCAAGCAATCGCCTGCTCAGCCGAGCGTCGCCTGAAGCGCGCGTCCCACCTCCGACGGGGTGTCGAGCACCTCCACCCCTGCCGCTTCGAGCGCCTTGCGCTTGGACGCGTAGGTGCCCTTGTCGCCCATCACGATCGCGCCGGCGTGACCCATCTTCTTACCCGGTGGCGACGCGCGACCTGCGATGTACGCGACGACCGGCTTCGACATGGCTCGCGCGTCCTCCGCCGCGTCTTCTTCCATGGTCCCGCCGATCTCGCCAATCATCATGATCGCATCGGTGCGGTCGTCAGCGTCGAGCAATTGCAGTGCATCGAGGGTGGTCGTGCCGACGATCGGATCGCCCCCGATGCCGATGAAGGCGGACTGCCCGAAGCCCGCCTGCACCAGGTTGAGGCAGAACAGGGTGCCGAGGCTGCCGCTGCGGGAAATGACCCCCACGCCGCCGGGCCGGAAGATGTCCCTCTCGAACGCAGGCATGAAGCCGACAAAACATTCGCTGGGCGTGACCAGCCCTGCGGTGTTGGGCCCGACGACGGCGGCACCGTTCGCCCGCGCCATTGCCAGAAGCTCCATCACGTCCTGTACCGGCACGTGCTCGGTCAGGATGACAAGGCGCCTGCACCCGGCCTCGATTGCGTCCTGCGCCGCCGCCCTCACACTCAATGGCGGGATAAAGAAGACAGAGATGTCGAAGCCGACCTCGCGCATGGCATCGCGGGCTGTCGCGAACACGGGCACGCCGCAATGCTCGGTGCCGGCCTTCTTCGGGTTGAGACCTGCCACGATGCCGGTGCCGTAGGCCTGCATCCGCTCGGCCCAGTACGTGCCCTGCCTGCCGGTGATCCCTTGGACGAGCACGCGGTCTGCGCCCCGCACGATCATGAGGAGGCTCCCGCATCGCGGGCCGCCGCGATCGCGGCGACGATCGCCCCGTCCATCGTCTCGTAGGGGGACACACCGAGACGCTCGCGGAGCACTTCTCGTGCCTCGGTCGAGCCTGTACCCCGCACACTGAAGAACACCGGAACGGTTGGCTTGAGCGCCTCCCAGGCGTCGAGCAGCCCGCCGGTCATCACGTCGGTGCGCGCGAATGCACCGCAGAAGTTTACCAAGAGACATTTGACCCTGGGGTTGTCGAGCACGAGCTCCAGCGCCGGCTTGGCCTTTGTGTACGCCGCGCCGCCGATCTCTATGAAATTCGCCGGTTGCCCACCGTGATGCGCAATCACGTCCATGGTCGTCATGGTGAGACCGGCGCCGTTGGCGAGCACGCCGATGTCGCCGTCGAGCTCGATGTACCGCAGTCCGAGGGCCCGCGCCCTCGCCTCCAGCGCCGTGAGCGTCTCCGGGCTCCCTCTGCCGGCGAGCTCCTGCCTGCGCTGAATTCCGGAGTCGTCCAGAACGAACTTGCAGTCGAGCGCGACCAGCCGCCCGTCCGCGAGCCGGGCGAGGGGATTCACCTCGAGCAACTCGGCATCGTTGTCGCGGTAGGCGCGATAGAGCGCGACCAGGGTCTCGGCGAGCGGTCCCTCTTCGGCGCCGAGGCCCTCCAGCATCTCGTGCGCCGCGTCGAGGGTGAACCCGTGCAAGATGTCGACAGGCGCTTGCCCCAGCCGGTCCGGCATCGACGCCGCAATCTCCTCGACGTCCATGCCGCCCTCGGGCGAAAACATGACCAGCGGCCCCTTGGACGCCGCGTCGCTCAAGACCGCGGCGTAGTATTCCGCCGCGACCTGCATCTGCTCTTCGACCAGCACCGCTTCGACGCGATGTCCCGCGATCTCCATGCCGAGGATCGCCCTCGCTGCCTCGCGGACAGCCCGGGTATCGTCCACCGTGCGGATGCCGCCGGCCTTGCCCCGCTTGCCCGTCGGCGCTTGGGCCTTGACCACCACGGGCACCCCGAGCGCCGTTGCGGCAGCCGCCGCCTCGCCTGCACTCCGGGCCAGACGACCGCGCGGGATCGCGATCCCCGCCGCCTGCAGCAATGGCTTCGCCGCGTGCTCCTCGAAGTTCACAATGATCGATTCCGTTTGGCGGGAGCGGCTTCGCCTACTTCCCGTACTTCTCCCAGTAGGCGCCGAACAGCGCTTCCTCGCTGGGCTTGTCTTCGGGAATCGGCACCGCGAGATGGGTGATGTTGAGGAAGTGCCGGTAGTTCAGGTTCTCGCTGATGCTGTTGCCCTGCCACGTCCCGCAGCCCATGGAGAGCGTGAAGTTGAGGCCGCTGTCGAAGCCGCCGCCGTTCCCGAAGGTATGCGCCATGTTCACGAGCACGCGCACGGTATCGAGCTCTTCCGCGAGCCTGCGGGCATGCGCGATTTCCTGGGTGTGAATACCGACGGAATGGCCCCGGCCCTTGACCGCCATCATCCCGCGAACCTTGTCCATGGCGTCGTCGAAGGATTCCGCGCGATAGACCGTGAGCACCAGGGCGAGCTTCTCGTCGGAGAATGGATGCTCGGGGCCGATCCCCGTCTCCTCGACCATGAAGAACCTCGCGCCGCGCACCGTGCTGTCGAGACCGCATTCGGCCGCGAAAACCCGTAAGTCCTTGGCAATGACTCTGCGGTTGAGCTTCCCGTCCACCCAGAGGGTGCGCTGGATCGCGTCCTTTTCCGCCGCGCTCGCCAGGTGGCCCCCGGCGCGCTTCAGCGCAGCCACTGCATCATCGTAGACGTCGTCCAGGATGAAGACTGCGTTCTCCGACGAGCACGACGTCGCGTTGTCGAAGCACTTCGACGCGGCAATCTTCGTTGCCGCCGCGTCGAGGTCCGCACTGGAATCGATGATGACCGGGACGTTCCCTGCGCCGACCCCGATCGCGGGCGTGCCGCTGCGATAGGCGGCGCGCACATTGCTCTGCGAGCCGGTGACGACCACGAGATCGCAGGCCGCCATCAGCGCGTGCGTACTCGCCTTGTCCACCGGTGGCGGCAGCACCTGCACCAGGTCAGCCGGCGCGCCGATCCTCTCGAGCTCTTCCCGCATCAGCGTCACCGCGCTGGTCGTGGTTGCGAGACCCGCCGGCGACGGCGCGATGACGATCGCGTTGCGGCCCTTGAGCGCCATCATGGCCTTGTTCACGGGGGTCGCCGCGGGATTGGTGGAGGGCGTCACCGCGCCCACTACGCCCACCGGCTTCGCGTATTTCACCAAGCCGAGTTCGGGCTGCTCCTCGATAATGCCGACGCTCTTCACCCGCATGAGGTCGCGCAGTGTGCCGAAGGTCTTGCGCTGGTTCTTGACCACCTTGTCCGCCGCGTTGCCGAGGCCGGTGTCTTCGACCGCCATCGTGGCGAGAGCTTCGGCATTCTCCGGCTTGTAGAGCGACCACGCGAGGGCGGTCACCGCCTCGTCCACCCGCGCCTGATCCGAGGCCGCGAAGGCCTCCATGGCCGCGCGCCCGCGACGGACCAGGGTATCGACGATCGATGCCGGGTCGCGCCCGAAGATTTCGGCAGGCTGGCTCATCGTCGGTGTCGCTCCTCGAGTCTCCGGGTATGGCGCCCAAGGCGGAACTTGGTGCAGGTTCCGGCTTTGAATCAAGTATCTTACGTGCAGAAGGGCAGGCGTGCAGCAGGCGAAGAAGCCTGGGCATGAGGGAACAGGCGCGGGTGGTGGTGATCGGCGCCGGCCTCATCGATATCACCAGCTTCTCGAAGTTCAGGGTGTCGGGGCCGGGGGCGGAAGTAGCGCTCGACCGGGTGCTCGCCAACCGGCTGCCGAAGGCTGCGGGCCGCATCAAACTCGCCCATGCGCTCACTGTAAGGGGCCGGACTACTCAAGGTCCCGGACGATCGCGTTCTTGCCTTCGGGGCGAAGCCCCTCCACTGTGCGCAAGCGCCACACGGCGACATGCGGCGCAGAAAGTGTCATTGCCAGAGCGCACTATCGAATTGCCGCGTGTTGGCGCGAGGCGGCGGCAAACACGGCGACTCCCACCCTGTCTGTGCCTTGGGGACGGAGGGGACCGAGGTGAGGCAGGGGAACCGGGCCGGCGGCGCAGACGGGGATAGGAAGGAACGGCCATGAAGATCAAAGTGATCAATCCCAACACCACTATGGATATGACCGAAGGGATCGGCGAGGCGGCACGCTCGGTCGCCGGCGCCGGCACCGAGATCGTGGCCGTGAGCCCGGAATTCGGGCCGGAGTCGATCGAGAGCTTCTATGACGAGCAGGTGGCGGCCTGCGGCGTCCTCGACGAGGTGCGCAAAGGCGAGACCGAAGGCATCGACGCCTACGTCATCGCCTGCTACGGCGATCCCGGCCTTCACGCCGCGCGCGAGGTGACCGAGAGGCCGGTCGTCGGCATCGCCGAGGCATCGTTCTACACCGCCTCCATGGTGGCGGCGCGCTTCTCCATCGTCTCGGTCATTCCCCGTGTCCGCACTCTGCTGGAAGAGATGGTGCACGGCTACGGCATGTCGGAGCGCATCATCGCCATCCGCACGCTGCCGCTCTACGTGCTGGACATCGAGCGCGATCCGGAAGGCTCGATGGAGAAGCTGCGGGACGAGGTGCGCCGTTCGGTGGCCGAGGACGATGCGGAGGCGGTCTGCCTCGGCTGCGCCGGCTTTGCCCGGTTTGCAGCGGAGCTCGAGGCCGAGCTCGGCGTGCCGATCCTCGACGGCGTGGTCTGCGCCACCAAGCAGGCGGAGTTGCTGGTGGGCCTCGGGCTCAAGACCAGCAAGCGCAAGACCTACCGCCCGCCGGAGCGCAAGCGCTTCACCGGTATGTTCAGCCACTTCGGTACGGCCGACGACATCGCAGAAGCCGCGGAGTAGGGCAGGGCACCGCTGCCTGCCGCAGCGCCGGTCGGGCTTCCGACGCAGGCGTATCGCCGTTCGGTGAATCAGTGGGCGATGATTCACAGGATAGCGGGCGGGCCAGCGCCGAAGACCGGCCGGTAGCGACAGCGCGGCCGTGATGGAGTTCGGGTTTATCGACCACCCACTGGCCGGGACGCCGATTGGTGCGGCTCTGGACCTGTGCATCGTCCTTGCTGCGCTTGCCTGGCTGCTATCGGTGGTCACCCACGACTATTCCTGGGTGGATCGCCTATGGTCGATCTGCCCAGTCCTCTATTGCCTCATTGTGGCGGCTTCGCTCGACTTCGAGGCGCCGCGCGTGAACTTGATGACGGCGCTGGCCGGCCTCTGGGGCGTCCGGTTGACGTTCAACCTTGCGCGCAAGGGCGGTTATTGGCCGGGCAGCGAGGACTACCGCTGGACGGTGTTGCGCCAGCGGCACGGCCCGCTGCGATTTCAACTGCTCAACATCACCTTCATCGCGCCGGGGCAGATGGCAATTGTCTGGCTGTTCGCGTCCCCCGTGCATCGGGCTTGGCTGCATCCGGAGGCCGCACTTGGCTTGCTGGACTGGCTGGCCGCGGCGCTGTTCCTCGCCTTTCTGGCGGCCGAGACCGTCGCGGACGAACAGATGTGGGCCTTTCAGCAGGGCAAGAAGCGCCGCATGGCGGCAGGCGAGGCGATCTCCCGACCGTTCTTGACGAGCGGCCTTTACCGCTATTGCCGTCATCCGAACTACGCCGGCGACATCGGCCTGTGGTGGGTGTTCTATCTGTTCGGCGTCGCGGCTTCCGGGGAATGGGTGCATTGGTCGGGGCTGGGGTTCATCGCCCTCACGCTGGTGTTTGTGGGTTCCATCGCCCTGACCGAATCAATTTCGGCCGCCAAGTATCCGGACTATCGCGCGTACCAGGCGAAGACGCCGGCGCTGATTCCCTTCCTGCGGTTCGCTGGTTCTGGCAGAGGAAGTTAGAGCGGGAGGGTGTTGCGGGATGGCCCTGTCGGTCAGCCCCGGCGCGCCGGGTCGGTGCCCTTCGCCTGCACGGACGTACGCTGCTGCCACTCGATCAATTGTGGAAGAGGCATACAATTCATCCCTTGATTGAAATCGTAATAGTTCTAAGTTGCATTTCAGGACCCATTCCGGATCAGGAGCTAGTGACATGCGTGTACCCGAGGTGACATTCAAGACCCGTGTCCGCGACGAGAGCGTCGAGGGACCGAACCCGTTCCGCTGGCAGGACCGGACCACCGCCGAAATCTTCAACGGCCGCCGGGTGGTGCTGTTCGCGTTGCCGGGCGCCTTCACACCGACCTGCAGCAGCACCCACTTGCCGGGCTACGAGGCCCTGCACGACTGCTTCAGGGACGCCGGCATCGACGAGGTCATCTGCCTCTCGGTCAACGACGCCTTCGTCATGTACCAGTGGGGCAAGTATCAGGGGGCCGAGCACGTCACCCTGTTGCCGGACGGCTGCGGTACCTTCACGCGGCGCATGGGCATGCTGGTGGACAAGGACAATCTCGGCTTCGGCCTCCGCAGCTGGCGCTATTCCATGCTGGTCGAGGACGGCGAGATCACGAAGATGTTCGTGGAACCGGGGCTTTGCGACAACGCGGCGGGCGATCCGTTCGAGGTCTCCGACGCCGAGACCATGCTCGCCTACGTGGAGTCGCTCAAGACGGCGCAGGCCGCCTGAGCGTGGTCGCCTGAACTCGGCGCCGTCCGGCACCGGGTTCGGTCACGCCTAACTCGCGCGCGGGTGGGCCGCCGCGTAGGCGGCAAGGAGCCCCGCCTCATCGACCTCGGTGTAGCGCTGCGTGGTCGACAGGCTCGCATGGCCCAGCAGCTCCTGGATCGTGCGGAGATCCCCGCCGCCGGCGAGCAGGTGGGTGGCGAAGCTGTGGCGAAGCGCGTGCGGGGTCGCCGACGCCGGCAGACCGAGCGCGCCGCGCAGCCGCGCCATCGTCTGCTGCACCAGCTTCGGCTGCAGCCGCTTGCCGCGCACGCCGACGAAGAGCGGATCGCCCGGCTCCAGCGTGTGCGGGCAGGCCGCGAGGTAGTCGGTCATTGCCTCGGCGACGACGGGCAGCACCGGCACCACCCGCTGCTTGCCGCCCTTGCCCGTGATCATCAGGCTGCGGGGATCACCTCCCGGGGCCGGCGCATCGGCACGGTCGAGGCCCAATGCCTCGCCGATGCGGAGCCCGCAGCCGTAGAGCAGCAGCAGTACTGCGATATCGCGGCGGGCGGTCCAATCGAGCGGCGCGGCACTTGCCCCTTCCAGCGCGACGACGGCCTTCGCCTGGCCCTCGGTGAGCGGCCGGGGCACGCCGCGCGGAGTCTTCGGCGCGCGCACCAGGGAGAGTGCCGACGAGACGGTCACGCCTTCGCGCTCCAAGTGTCGAAAGAAGACGCGGACCGCCGAGAGCGCCCGCGCGGTGGAGGTCTTGGCGCGGCCTTCCGCCGCCCGGCGGGCAAGCCAGGCGCGCACGTCGCGAACGCTGAGCGCGCCGAGCGTGGCGAGGTCGGGCACCTCGCCGCGATGCTCGGCCAGAAATCCCAGGAAGTCGTCGAGGTCACGCCGGTAGGCGGCGACGGTGTTATCGGAGCGCCGACGCTCGTCAGCCAGGCGGCTGAGCCAGGTCTCCACCGCCGTCGCCAGGTCGGCTGCGGCCGGCAGAGTACCTGTCATGACAGGATCGACTGCCCCGTTTTCTGCCAATCGGAGAGGAAGGCATCGAGCCCCTTGTCGGTGAGCGGGTGGCTCGCGAGCTTGCGCAGCACCGCCGGGGGCAACGTCGCCACGTCGGCGCCGAGCTTCGCGGCCTCCACGACGTGGAGCGGATGGCGGATCGAAGCGACCAATATTTCGGTGCCGATGGTGTCCGGATAAGCGCGGTAGATCGTCGCGATCTCGCGGATCAGGCCCATGCCGTCCTGGCTGATGTCGTCGAGCCGGCCGACGAAGGGCGAGATGAAGGCGGCGCCGGCCTTTGCCGCCAGCAGTGCTTGGGAGGGAGAGAAGCAGAGCGTGACGTTGACCTTGGTGCCGCCCTGGCTGAGCGCGCGGCAGGCCTTGAGCCCGTCCCAGGTCAGCGGCACCTTGACCGCGACGTTGGGCGCGATGGCGGCAAGCGTCCGGCCTTCCGAGAGCATGGTCTCGGCGTCGGTCGCGGTGACCTCGGCGCTCACGGGCCCCGGCACGACGTCGCAGATGGTCCGGATCACCTCGAAGAAGTCGCCGCCGGACTTGGCGATGAGAGAGGGATTGGTGGTCACGCCGTCGAGCAGGCCGGTCGCGGCGAGGTCTTCGATCTCGGCGATGTCCGCGGTGTCTACGAAGAACTTCATGCCGCCGCTCCGTTTGCGGGCCGCCGCTCTCAGCCGGACCCTGCCGTCATCGGGCTGGACGCCGGCGCGCGCGTGATGCAGGACGAGAGCATGACCGCAGCATCCGCGACTCGACTCGGCTTCGGGCCTGCGACGAATTGGGCCGGCCTCTTAGCACGTCCGTTGCGCCGGTTCCATCGCGCTACCCTCTTCGGGGCACTGTGAGCGAGGCGGCCAACGGCGGAGGAGGGAGCGGGGAGGGCGACCGACCACCGCCGACCGTCGCGGTCCTCATGCCGTTGCCGCTGGAGCGCGCGTACGACTACGCCGTGCCCGCCGATGTCGTGGCCGACGTCGTGCCCGGCGCCTTCGTGCGCGTGCCGCTCGGCAGGGTGGAGCGTGTCGGCGTGGTCTGGGGCGAGGGCGAAGGCGGCGTCGACCCCGCCCGCCTCAAGCAGGTATCTGCGGTGCTGGAGACACCGCCCATGACCGAACCGCTCCGTCGCCTGATCGACTGGACAGCCGATTACACGCTGACCAACCGGGGAGCCGTTCTGCGCATGGCGATGAGCGTCCCCGGCGCCCTGGAGCCGGCACCCGTGCGCACCGCCTACCGGCTGGGAGCGGGCGAGGCGCCGCGCATGACGGAAGCACGGCAGCGCGTCATCGCGCTGCTGCGGGACGGCCCGCCCCGCACCGCCACCGAAATCGCACGCCTGGCCGGCGTGAGTGCCGGGGTGGTGCGCGGTCTCGCCACCCTCGGTGTGCTCGAGGCGGTGACGATGCGGGACGTCGCGACCTTCGGCCGTCCCCACTTGTCCCGGACGGGTCCCGGCTTGTCTCAGGTGCAAGGTGCCGCCGCCAATGCGTTGCGGCAGCAGGTTGCCGCCCAGGCGTTCTCGGTCACCGTCCTCGACGGCGTGACCGGCTCCGGCAAGACCGAGGTCTATTTCGAGGCCATGTCCGCCGCGCTCGATCAAGGCCATCAGGTGCTGGTGATGCTGCCCGAAATCGCGCTGAGCGCCCAATGGCTCGCGCGCTTTCGCGAACGCTTCAGCGCTGATCCTGCGGTCTGGCACTCCGAGCTCGGCACGCGCCAGCGGCGCGAGACCTGGCGCGCCGTCGCCGAGGGCCGGGTGCAGGTGGTGGTCGGTGCGCGCTCGGCGCTCTGGCTGCCCTTCCGCAGCCTCGGTCTCATCGTGGTGGACGAGGAGCACGACGCCGCCTTCAAGCAGGAGGACGGCGTCGTTTACCACGCCCGCGACATGGCGGTGGTGCGCGCCCGCTTCGAGGGCTGCCCGATCGTGCTGGTATCGGCCACGCCGTCGCTGGAGACGGTGGTCAACGTCGAGAACGGCCGCTACGGATGCGAGCGCCTGCCGGACCGGCACGGTGGCGCTGAGCTGCCAGCGATCGAGTCCGTCGACCTGCGCGTGACGCCGCCGGCACTCGGCACCTGGCTCGCACCGGCCTTGCGTGAGGCCCTTGCCGAGGCTCTGGAGGCCGGCGAGCAGGCGCTGCTCTTCCTCAACCGGCGAGGCTACGCGCCGCTCACGCTCTGCCGCGCCTGCGGTCATCGCTTCCACTGCCCCAACTGCAGCGCCTGGCTGGTGGAGCACCGCTTTGCCGGCACCCTCGACTGCCACCATTGCGGGCTCCAGCGCGCGCAGCCCGAGGCCTGCCCGGCGTGCGAGACGGAGGGGAGCTTCGCCGCCTGCGGGCCCGGCGTCGAGCGGCTTGCCGAGGAGGTTGACGAGGCCTTCCCCGGCGCTCGCTGGGCGGTGCTCACCAGCGACACGGTGCGCGGACCCAGCCAGGTGCAGGACCTGATCGATGCCATCGTGGCCCACGAGGTCGACGTGCTGATCGGCACACAGATGGTGGCCAAGGGGCACCACTTCCCCCAGCTCACCCTGGTGGGTGTGGTGGACGCCGACCTAGGCCTCGCGGGCGGCGACATGCGCGCGGCCGAGCGCACCTACCAACTGCTCCATCAGGTTGGGGGGCGCGCCGGGCGCGGGGGGCGCCCCGGCCGGGTGGTGCTCCAGACCTACGCCACCGAGCATCCGGTGATCGAGGCGCTCGCGGCCGGCGACCGCGATTCCTTCATGGAGAATGAGGCGTCGGCCCGCGAGGCGCACGGCCTGCCGCCCTTCGGCCGGCTCGTGGCGGTCATCGCCGCCGGCCCGAGCGAGTCCGAAACCCTGCGCGCCGCGTCGGCCCTCGCACGCACCGCGCGCGCCGAGGAGAAGACGCTCGGCATCCAGGTGCTGGGCCCCGCGCCGGCGCCGCTCCGGCTGCTGCGCGGCCGCCATCGCTTTCGCCTCCTCTTCAAGGCCCCGCGCGGCGTGCTGCTCCAGCCTCACATGAGGCGATGGCTCACGGCGCTCGACCGGCGCGCCCGCGCCCGCCTCCAGGTGGACATCGACCCCCACAGCTTCATGTGACGCCCGTCAGGCGGCCTCGAGGGGCGTGATGTCGGTCAGATCGACAGTCTCCCTGGCGCGGGCGAGATCGTGAGCCCGCTGCAGGTTCATCCAGAACTCCGGCGTGTTGCCGAAGAAGCGGGCGAGCCGCATTGCGGTGTCCACCGTGAGCGAGGTTTCACCCCTGACCAGCCGCTCGATCCGCGTGCGCGGTACATTCAGGCGTTTCGCAAGCGCGATCGCGCTCATGCCGAGCGGCTTGAGATAGAGGTCCGCGAGCACCTCGCCGGGGTGGGAGGGGTTTGTCATCAGCGTCATGTCTTGCCCCTTCAGTGGTAGTCCACGATCTCGACGTCCGCCGGCCCCTGATCGGTCCACACGAAGCAGATGCGCCACTGGTCGTTGATGCGGATCGAGTGCTGA
>JAPOPO010000626.1 GCA_026712885.1 Rhodospirillales bacterium
CCTCAACCGTATTCCCTGATACGCTTTTCGGCCCGCTCCTGGCGGATCGAACGCCTGGGCGCGACGCAGGCCGTGACCCTGGTGAGAAGTGCGGGCTAGTGGCCGCGGGCCCGCAGGCTGGCGACGCCGTCCTTCGGTTCACCGATGTCACGTTCTCATGGCGGAAGGGAGACGCTTTCCGTCTGGAGATCGAAAGCTTCGCCGTGCGCCGGAGCGAGAGCGTGCTCGTCATGGGGCCCTCCGGCTCGGGGAAATCGACCCTACTGAGCCTCGCCTGCGGTATCGCCTCGCCGCAAGAGGGGTCGATAGCGGTCGCGGGCACGACTGTCAGTGACCTGAGCGGTGCGGCGCTCGACCGCTTCCGCGCCGAGCATTTCGGCATCATCTTTCAGATGTTCAATCTGCTCCCCTACGGCTCGGTCATCGACAATGTACTGCTGCCGCTGCGTTTTGCCCGCGCGCGGCGGCACCGCGCATCGCGTAACGGCGAGCCCGCGCAAGAGGCGCGGCGCCTTCTGGTAAGACTGGGGCTCGACCCCGCGCTGCACCGCCGGACGGCCCCCACACTCAGCGTCGGCCAGCAGCAGCGCGTCGCGGTGGCGCGCGCCCTCATCGGCAATCCCGCCATCGTGGTCGCCGACGAGCCGACCTCGGCGCTCGACCGCGATCATCGGCATGCCTTCCTCGATCTCCTGTTCGAGGAGGCCGCGCGCGCCGGCGCGACCCTGGTCGTGGTCAGCCACGACGCGGCCATGGCGCCGCGCTTCGAACGCACGGTCGAACTCGGCGATCTGGCGCAGCCGTCTTAGGGGCGCGCCGTGGCTATCGTGCGCCTCGCCCTTCTGTCGCTCCGCAATCGCTGGCTGACGGCTCTGTTCGCGACCCTCGCGATCGCGCTCAGCGTGACCCTTTTCCTCGGCGTCGAACGCGTCCGCATCAGCGCCAAGTCCAGCTTCGCCGACACCATATCGGGCACCGACCTCATCGTCGGCGCTCGCGCGGGCGACGTGCAACTGCTGCTCTATTCCGTCTTCCGCATCGGCAACGCCACCCGCAACATCACCATGCGCAGCCTCGACGACATCCGGGCGCGCCCCGAGGTCGCGTGGGTGATCCCGCTTTCTCTCGGGGACAGCCACCGCGGCTTCCGTGTGCTCGGGACCACGGCCGACTATTTCGAGCATTATCGATACCGCAACCGCCGGCCGCTGGCCTTCACGGCGGGAGGACCCTTCGACGATCTCTTCGATGCGGTGCTCGGCACGGATGTCGCCGCGCAGCTGGGTTATCGGCTGGACGATCCCATCGTCGTCCAGCATGGCATCGGCGCGTTGGCGGGACAGGAACACGACGACATGCCCTTCCGCGTCGCCGGCATCCTGGCCAAGACCGGCACCCCGGTTGATCGCACCGTCCACGTCAGCCTGGAGGCGATCGAGGCAATCCACATCGACTGGCAGGGCGGTGCCCGCAAGCCCGGCCCCGGCCTCAGCGCCGATCAGGTGCGCAATCTGCGCCTGCGGCCGACGGCGGTCACCGCCGCCATGATCGGCGTCACGTCGAAGATCGACACCTTCACCCTGCAGCGCTTTGTCAACGAGTACCGGGAGGAGCCGCTGACCGCCATCCTGCCGGGCGTCGCGCTGCAGGAGCTCTGGTCCCTCGTCAGCGTGGCCGAAACGGCGCTCTCGGTAGTCTCGGCGATGGTGCTGCTCACCGCGCTTCTCGGCATGGTGACGATGATCCTCACCACCCTCAACGAGCGGCGCCGGGAAATGGCGATCCTTCGCTCTGTTGGGGCGCGGCCGCGCACGGTTTTCGGCCTTCTGGTAGCGGAGGCCGGTTTGCTGACCCTGGCTGGGGTCGCGCTGGGGACCGCCCTGCTCTATCTGCTCATGGCCGCGCTGCGGCCCGTGATCGACGCCCGCTTCGGGCTCCATTTGCCGATCGAGACGCCGAGTGCGAGCGAGGCGATCATGCTCGTCGCGATTGTCTGCGCTGGCTGCCTCGCGGGCAGCCTGCCGGCCTGGCGCGCCTACCGGCGCTCGCTTGCCGACGGCATGACGGTCCGGCTCTGAATCCTACCGGTCGTAGATCTCGATAGCGCTGGCATCGAGGCTGTAACCGACGGCGATGTCGGCGCTGCCGTCCACGTAAGTGAGGGACCGGCTCGAGTGGCCGGTCGAGATGCGCCCAACGACCAGGACCGGCGTGAACAGCCCCTCGCTCTCAAACCCCTCGGAAAAACGAACGTGGACGATCTGGTTGGGTGGCGGTGGCGGCACGTGGATGCAGGCGCCGACGTAAGGCACCAGAAGGAACTCCGAGACTTGCGCCCCCGAATATTCCAGCGGCAAGGCGTAGCCCGGAATCTCAACGTCCCGCCCGTCCAATCTATCGACCAGCGTCTCGTTGTACACCGCGAGCATCCTGTCGTAGGCCTCGGCGTCGGCGATGAGCGCCGCGATGTCGATGCCGGCGGCCTCCAGGCCGGCCATCGCCTTGCCTTCGATGGCCTTCATCTCCGCCATCACATCTTCTCGGCGCGCACCGATGCCCGTGGTTGAGGACTCGGTGGGTTCGGAAGCCGTCACTTGGTCGATGATCGAGCGTGCCCACATCAGATCGTAAAAGTCGGCCTGGAGGTCCTGGGACAGTCGCTGCAGTGGCTGGGCCGTGCCATCCCACGGCGGTGCGAGATCCTCCCAGCCCAGCCGTTCCGCGGCGCCGGCGGCATCGGCAAACGCCACTGCGGCACAGACGATCGCGCTGAGCGCTAGTGAGCGCAGACGCATGGTTCGCTCCTGATGCCGATGCCCGGCCCGCACCGGGTGCAACGCCAATGCTAGTCGACGGTCGGTCTTGTCTCCAGAGGAACGGCACCCATCTTGCCGACGTGACCAGCACCGCCGCGAAACAGCTTCGCTCGTGCTCGTATCATTGTGCGGGCTAGCGGCACGGGTGCCGGAGCCGCAGGGATCAGTCGACCAGCAGCTCGCTGCTCGCCACGGTCCAGCCGATCGTGGCTTCGGCTCCGTCGGCGAGGTCGGGCTGGTCGGGCCGGTTGGGGACCTCCGCGACGACCTCCTGGCCTTCGAGCTGCAGTCGGTAGCGGATGATCGCGCCCTGATAGCTGCGGTCGACCACAGTGGCGGTGACCTTGGGGCCGTCCACGGCCTCGGCGGCGGCGCCGATCAGCACGCGTTCCGGCCGCACCACGAAGCCGACCGGCTGGCCGGTCTCGATCCCGTCGCGGCGCGGGGCGGCGAACTCGACCCGGCCCACGGCGACGCGACATTCGTCCCCGCTCACCGCCGCGACGCGGGCTTCGAGGATGTTGGACTCGCCGATGAAGTCGGTGACGAAGCGGTCGGCCGGATGCTCGTAGATCGTATCGGGCGCGCCGATCTGGACAACCTTCGCGCGGTTCATCACCGCGATCCGGTCCGACATGGTGAGCGCCTCGCCCTGGTCGTGGGTGACGTAGACGGTGGTGATGCCGAGGGAGTGCTGCAGCCCCTTGATCCAGTACTTCATCTCCTCCCGGAGCTTCTTGTCGAGCGCGCTCAAGGGCTCGTCGAGAAGCAGGATCTTGGGCTCGGTGATCAGCACGCGGGCGAGCGCCACGCGCTGCTGCTCCCCGCCGGAAAGCTCGCGCTGATAGCGCCGCTCGTAGCCGTCGAGATTGACCTGTTCGAGCGCCTTGCCGACGCGGCCGCGAATCTCCCGCTTCGGCACCTTCCGCATCTTCAGGCCGAAGGCGATGTTGTCGAACACCGTCATGTGCGGAAAGATCGCGTAGTTCTGGAAGACGATGCCGATGCCCCGCTTCTCCGGCGGCAGCAGGGTCATGTCCTCGCCGCCGATGAAGACCTGGCCTTCGTTGGGGCGGACGAAGCCCGCGATCATGCGGAGCGTCGTCGTCTTGCCGCAGCCGGACGGGCCGAGGAGGGAGAAGAACTCCCCCTCCTCGACCCGGAGC
>JAPOPO010000290.1 GCA_026712885.1 Rhodospirillales bacterium
AACAGGAAGTCCCAGAAGGGGATGATCGAGAAGAAACGGATCGATTCGAAGAGCACCGAGAGAACGATGCCGATGGTCGTGACGATGGCGACGCAGGAGGAGAGGATGAGCAGGATGTTCACCACCCGCTCGACCTTGTTGCGCGTCCGCAGGCCCGGCGATATGCGCCGCCAGGCCCAGCCGAAGCCGGCGCCGCCCAGGGCCACGCCGATCGCCAGCACCGCAGCGTGCGCTGTGGACTTCATGCTGACGTAACGGTCCGCCGCCGCCTGCATGGCCGGGTCGACCTCGCGACTCACCGCATCGCCCGAGGCCAGATTGCGCACGTCGTTGAGCAGGAGGCCGATCATCGCCTCCGACTGCTCCGCTACCGTGGGCCCAAGGTAGGAAAGAAGAAGCGCCTCCAGAATCGGCGCTTCGATGATCAGCCAGACGACAAGGACGATGCCTGACGGAATGCCGCACCAGAGCGCCACGTACCAGCCGTGGAAGCTCGGCATGGAGTGGAGATTGCTGAGATTGCTACCGGCCGCGCTGAGCGCCCGCCGGCGGCCGAAATAGAGGCCGATGACCACCAGCGCCAGGATCGCGATAAGGAGGATGGTGAGCTGCACGCCGTCGGCCGTCCCTGCGGCTTGCTCGCGGTCGGGCGAGCGCGAGCCTGACCCTATGAACGGGCCGGTTCAGGGATACGTCAGTTTCGTTACGATATTGTGACTTACTGCTTGAACAATTTGTCTGCTCTTCAGTTGGCCAGGTCGCCTGCCGGCTGCGCCGCATCTTCCGGCGTCGCGTCCTGAGCCACGGCGGCGGGCTGCAGGTAGACGGTGAAGGTGCTGCCCTCACCGGGGGTGCTGTCGATGGTGAGCGCGCCGCGATGCCTGTTCACGATGTGCTTGACGATGGCGAGACCGAGGCCGGTACCGCCGAGCTCGCGCGAACGCGCCTTGTCCACGCGATAGAAGCGCTCCGTGAGCCTTGGCAGATGCTCACGCGGGATACCTGCGCCTCTGTCGGCGACGGAGACCACGACCGCGCCGTCCTTGCCCGCCCTCCAGCCGGCCGCCTCGGCTTCCGCAACCCGGTGGGCTTCCACCCTGACGGTGCTCCGGTCGTCGCCGTACTTGATCGCATTGTCGACCAGGTTGAGAAACACCTGTGTCAGCTCGTCGCCGTCGCCGATCACCGGTGTCAGGCCGTCATCGGCGTCGATGGTGACGGTCACGTCCCGCCTCTCAGCCTGCCATGCGAGCGTGTTGCGAACATGGGAGAGCAGCGAGGGGAGCGGCACCGTATCCGTCGGCGGTGTGTGCTCGTTCATCTCGATGCGCGAGAGCGAAAGCAGGTCGTCGACGAGGCGCGCCATGCGCCTGCCGTGCTGGTCCATGATGGCGAGAAAGCGCTCGCGCGCGGCCGCATCGTCGCGGGCGGGGCCCTGGAGCGTCTCGATGAATCCCATCAGGGTGGCGAGCGGCGTGCGGATCTCATGGCTCGCATTGGCGACGAAGTCGGCCCGCATCTGGTCGGTGCGGCGCACCGCCGTGAAATCGACGAGCGCGAGCAGCACGGCGGCGCCGCCTTCCCTCGGCTCGGGCAGCGGCTCGACACGCGCCGCGAAGGTGCGTTCGACCGGCGCCTGCAGCGTGAACTCGATGTCGCTTCCTTCAGCGCCCTCGATGGTCTGCTCGACCGCTTCGATCAATGCCGGATTACGCAGCGAGGCCGCGATGTGGCGCCCGGCCACCTCGCCGCCCAGCAGCGATGTCGCCGCCCGGTTGGCACGCACGACCTTGCGGTCGGCATCCAGCAGCAGAAGCGGCTCCGGCAATGCGTCGAGTGCCCGTTCCAGCTCGGCCCGTTCGCCGGCGAGCCGCGCCCTTCCCTCGGCGCCCAGCCGGGCCAGGCGCTCGACCGATGCCGCGAGCTCGCGGGTGAACAGCCCCGCCGGCGCGGCGCCCTGTCGTGTCTCGCCCTCCATCTCGGCAGAGGTCTCCACATGGCGCGCGAGTGCGCCGACATCCGCTAGCATCAGACCGGCGACGGCTGCGGCGAGCAGGCTGAGACCCGCCCAGGCTAATACCGCCGCGATGGGCGGCGTGAGGCCCAGTGCGCCAAGCACCAGGAATGCGAGCCCGAGCGGCAGCGACGCCGCAAGGCTCAGGCGCGCCCATCGGCGCAGCGGAACGACGCGCGCCGCCATCGATCGGCTCCCCTCTGCAGCGTGGTCCCGGGCCTTCAAGTGTAACAGAGCGCCTCGCCCATGAACGTGACGAATATACGACAATCGGGGGTCGGCGGCGCCAGCGTCGGGCGTTCGAAACCCCGAAAACCGCTTGTGGTAGTGTCGCGCCATGCCCGATGACGCCGAGGCGCAAACGACCTTCGCACCGGCTGCCGCACGCACCGCCCGCCGGAGCCGCCCGCGTGCGCGGCGCGTCGAACCGGCGACGCCGATGATGACGCAGTATCTCGAAATCAAGGGCGCCCACCCGGACCACCTCCTCTTTTACCGGATGGGGGATTTCTACGAGCTTTTCTTCGACGACGCACGGCAGGCCTCGGAGGCGCTCGACATTGCGCTCACCAAGAGGGGTCTCCACCAGGGACAGGAGATCCCGATGTGCGGGGTGCCGGTGGTGAGCGCCGAGGGCTACCTCCAGAGGTTGATCCGCAAGGGCTTCCGGGTCGCCGTCTGCGAGCAGGTCGAGGACCCGGCTGAGGCCCGCAAGCGGGGCGCGAAGGCGGTCGTCCGCCGCGAGGTCATCCGCGTGGTGACGCCGGGGACGCTGAGCGAGGACGCGCTCCTGGATGCGCGCGCTGCCAACTACCTCGCGGCCCTCGCACAGGCCGAAGGCGCCCTGGCGCTGGCGTGGGCCGAGATGTCCACCGGCGAATTCGCGGTGATGGGGGTCTCCGAGGCTTCGCTGCCTGCGGCGCTCGCGCGCCTCGAGCCCGGCGAAATCCTGGTGCCCGAGCCGCTGCTCGAGACGCCGGCACTCTTCGAGCTCTTCGCCGAGTGGAAAGAGGCCCTCACGCCTCAGCCGCGCTCCCTCTTCGACAGTGTCGCCGCCGGGCGCGCACTCCCGGCGTTCTACGGCTTGGCCTCCCTCGACGGTCTCGGCTCCTTCGGCCGCGCGGAGCTCGCCGCCGCCGGTGCCGTGCTCGGCTATCTGCAGCTCACGCAGAAGGGTCAGCTGCCGCGGCTCGCACGGCTCCGCTCGACCGAGACGGGTGCGGCAATGGCGATCGACGCCGCGACCCGGCGCAACCTGGAGCTCACGGCGACCCTGGACGGCGGCACCGCCGGCAGCCTGCTCTCGGTGATCGACCGTACCGTCACCGGGGCGGGCGCCCGGCTGCTCAGAGCTCGGCTCACCGCGCCGCTCACCGAGCCTGCCGCCATCGCCGCGAGGCTCGATTCCATCGGCTTTCTGGTCGAGGCGGAGGGTGCGCGGAGCGGGCTTCGGGAGCGGCTCCGCCGTTGCCCCGACGTGGAGCGTGCGCTCTCGCGCCTCAGCCTGGGCCGCGGCGGGCCGCGCGACCTCGCCGCCGTGCGCGATGCGCTCGGCCAGATTCCGGCGATCCGGGATGCTCTTGGCGCCGATGACACCGGCGGCCTTCGGGCGCCGCCGCCGGCGCTCGCAGCCGATCTCAAGGCGCTCGGCCATCACCAGAGCCTGGTGGAACGCCTGAGCCAGGCGTTGGTGGAGAGTCCGCCGCCCAGCATCCGGGACGGCGGTGTCATCGCACGCGGTTACGACGCGGCGCTCGACGAGGTGGTGGAGCTGCGCGACCACAGCCGGCGTCTGATCGGCGAACTGGAGGCCCGCTACCGCACCGAGACCGGGGTCAACGCCCTCAAGGTGCGCCACAACAACGTGCTCGGCTACTACGTCGAGGTGCCGCCACCGCGGGCCGAGGCGCTGACCGAAGCCTTCATTCACCGCCAGACGCTGGCGAGCGCCGTCCGCTACACGACCGTGGAGCTCGGCGAGCTGGAGGCGCGGATTACCGGTGCGGCCGACAAGGCGCTCAGCCTGGAGCAGGCGCACTTCGACGACCTCCGCGCCGATGTCGTCCGCCGGGCCGAGGATATCGCCCGCGCCGCCGCCGCCTTGGCCGCGCTCGACGTGGCCCAGGGACTGGCGCAGCTCGC